>JAZRWX010000250.1:0-2695 GCA_045599905.1 Acutalibacteraceae bacterium | reverse complement strand
TATCGCCGTACTGACCGAAGACGGCAATTTAAGTTTTTACGATGCCGCCGCGCCGATCGTTACGGCTCAAAGCATTGATTTTGAGAAAGCATTTTATGCATCTCGCTATGACGACACCGGCACGGGCGACTATATCAACTGCCCGATGAATAAGGCGGAATATGAAGCGTTTTATGACGCGCTGATCCATGCCGAAGGAGCACCGACGCATGAGTTTGATCGACCGGTGACTGTTTATGAAGGTTGCATGCCGGTTGAAATTCTCGCCAAGCGCGGTGAGGATTCGATTCGTTTCGGCCCGCTGAAACCTGTCGGACTTCGTGACCCGCGTACCGGACACCGTCCCTGGGCGGCGGTTCAGCTGCGACGTGAAAACGCGGAATCGACGATGTTTAATCTGGTTGGTTTTCAAACCAATCTGAAATTCGGTGAGCAGAAACGTGTTTTTTCAATGATTCCTGGCCTTGAAAATGCGGAATTTGTACGATACGGCGTAATGCACCGTAATACGTTCATTAATTCACCGAAACTGCTGGAACTGGATCTTTCCTTGCAAAGGAATAAAAATTTGTTTTTTGCCGGACAGCTTTCCGGCGTGGAAGGATATATGGAATCCGCCGCCAGCGGAATTGTCGTCGGGATCAATGCCGCCGCACGTATACTCGGTACTGAACCGCTGATATTACCGGATTTTTCCATGATCGGTGCTTTATTGAAATATATTACCGATCCGACAGTAACGAATTTTCAGCCCATGGGGGCAAATTTCGGCATTCTGCCGCCGCTTGAAAACCGTATTCGCGATAAACGTCAGCGGTATGGTGCTTTGGCGGAACGTTCGCTGACCTGGTTTGATGAAAATATAAACGAGGGGAAATGAAATAAAATGAGGATTGTTGTTGACGCTTTCGGCGGGGATAACGCACCTTTGGAAATTCTGCGCGGTGCGGCGGATGCTTCCCGTGAATTAGGCGTGGATATCACGCTGACCGGAGATCGGAAAAAAATCGAATCCTGCATGAATGAAAACGGTATTTCTTTTTCCGGTGAACTGAAAATCGTTCATACGACCGACGTAATAACCATGCACGATGATCCGACTTCTGTGGTGAAAGCGCATAAGGAATCTTCAATGGGCCTTGCTTTCAAAGAATTATGCGACGGGAATGCCGATGCTTTTGTGTCGGCCGGTTCCACGGGTGCGGTCGTTGTCGGCGGTACGCTGCTTGTCAAGCGCATGAAGGGGGTAAAACGTCCGGCTTTGGGCGGACTGCTTCCGAAACCGAATGGCGGTCACTATTTGTTGCTGGATATGGGTGCCAATGCCGAATGCCGTCCCGAAATGCTTTGCCAGTTCGGAATTATGGCAAGTGTGTATATGCAAAAAGTGGAAGGCGTTGACGATCCGCAAATCGGTCTTTTGAATATCGGTACCGAAGAGTTAAAGGGTGACACCCTGCGTCAGGAATCCTACCGGATGTTAAGTCAGGCACCGATCAATTTCTGCGGAAACGTGGAAAGCCGTGAAATGCCGAAAGGGGTCTGTGACGCCGTGGTAACCGACGGTTTTACCGGAAACATCGCGCTGAAACTGATCGAAGGAACGGCAACGACGTTGTTCAAACAGATCAAATCGGTACTCTATAAAAATATAATCAATAAACTTACCGCACTGATTTTGAAAAAAGATCTGTATGCGCTGAAAAAACTGATGGATGCTTCGGAAGTCGGCGGCGCACCGCTTCTGGGGGTTCAGAAGCCGGTCATTAAAGCACACGGCAGTTCAGATGCTCGCGCTTTCAAAAACGCGATCCGTCAGGCCGTTCTGTTTACCGAAAAGGACGTAATCGGAACGATCACTCAAAATCTTTCAGAAATGGTGAATCAGGAATGAAAGAACTACAAGAAAAACTTCAATATCAATTTAAAGATCCAAAACTGTTGAAACACGCTTTGTGCCATTCTTCTTACGCAAATGAAGTGCGCGGCGGTCTGACTTCCAATGAACGGTTGGAATTTTTGGGGGACTCGGTTCTGTCGATCGTTGTTTCGAATTATCTTTATAAGCATTTTCCAAACCTGCCGGAAGGAGAATTAACCCGCTTGCGCGCGTCGCTGGTATGTGAAAAATCGCTTTGTGCTTTTTCGCGTGAGTTGGAAATCGGTCGGTTTCTTCTGCTGGGCAAGGGCGAGGAAAAAGGCGGCGGCAGAGAGCGTGATTCCATTCTTGCCGACGCTTTTGAGGCGGTGCTTGCCGCTATTTATCTGGACGGCGGAATGGAACCGGCCCGAAAACACGTTTTACGCTTCGTTCTGCGCGAATTGGAACATACGGAAGACGAAGTGTTTAAGGATTATAAAACGGCTTTGCAGGAAATTATCCAGCGGAATCCGGAAGAATCAGTCGAATATGTGCTGACCGGTGAATCCGGACCCGATCACGATAAGCGTTTTACCGTTGAGGTACATCTGAACTCGAACATTATCGGCAGCGGTATGGGGCGCAATAAGAAACAGGCAGAGCAAATGGCGGCGAAGCAGGCCTTGGAGTTAATGGGCGAATCAATATGATCCGTCACGCAAATATATCCGTATTTGTACCGCATATCGGCTGTAATCGCCGGTGCAGTTTCTGTGATCAGAACGCTATTACCGGTTCAAATGCCGCACCAACGCCGCAGGATGTGGTGCTTGC
>JAZRWX010000249.1:0-1768 GCA_045599905.1 Acutalibacteraceae bacterium | reverse complement strand
ACCTTAACACAGGTTCGCTCTATTCGCTATCCTTTTTTTATTCTTTGTCACACATCATTGTAACACATACAAAAATGTTGCTGTTGAATAAAAAACGCCGCTGAAAACAGCGGCTCATTCGGCCAGTTTGCGCAGGGTGTCGCCCGTGATCCGGTAGACCGTCCAGTCGGACATGGGCTGTGCATCCACGGAAAGATAAAAGTCGATGCTCGGCCGGTTGCTGTCCAGACACCACCATTCCAGCCGTCCGCAACCGCGGTCTTCCGCAATGCGCGCCAGTTCTTTCAGCAATCCTTTGCCGTACCCTTTGCCGCGGTATTCCGGCATGACGTACAGGTCTTCAAGGTAAATTCCGGCACGTCCCAAAAAAGTTGAAAAATTATGAAAAAACAGCGCAAAACCGATTTCTTTCCCGTTTTCAACGGCAAACAGCACTTCCGCTTTTTGCTTTTCAAAGATCCATTCCCGCAGTAATTCTTCGGTCGCGACGACCTCATGAAGCAGGTTTTCATAATCGGCAAGTTCTTTGATGAACCGCAGGATCAGCGGCGTGTCTTCCGGCACGGCAAAACGAAAGGTCAACGATTCCATGGTTTCCGTCCCCCGTCAGTAAGGAATATAGTTGTTGTATTTCATCGGCAGACCCTCGGCAAACAGATGCGCCTCGCTTGAAAGGGTCAGCAGTCTCGGAACGGCGAATTTCCCGGTGCCGAATTCAATGACCGATACGCCGGTATGGGTCATGTTCGCGTGGGTGGAAAACTGCGGATAGGGAATATCCAGCACGCTGCTTAAAAACGCCAGTCCGAATCCCTGATGGGCGAACAGGGCAATTTTTTCCTCGTTCGGCGCGATGGATTCGTATACCCTTTGCGCGCGGTCGTGCCGGTAACCGAGCGTTTCCAGAAAAGCGTCGGTCTCGCGGTTGACCCGTTCAAGCCCTTCCTGAAACCGCCCCTGCGGCAGATCGGGGTGACGGTACCATTCATTGCCGAGCCGTTCCATACTTTCGGAAGCCAGCAGCCGACGCATTTCCATGTTTCCGTCATCGAAGATCCACCGCCGCGCACCGTCTTTCGATACGTAGGTGAATTCCATCCACGCATAGTTTTCATTGCAGAATTCCAGTAAAGTCATTTCCTTTTTCGCTATTTCGCAAAGCGGTTTCGCGGTCAGGATCGCCCGGTTGGAGGTCGAGGCGAAAACACGGTCGATCCCGGCGCGTGCCAGACGTTTTCCGACCGCTTCCGCCTGACGCAGACCCAGCGGCGTCAGACTGTCCGGATCATAGATGGGGTCTCCGTGACGAATGTAATATAACAGCATATTTTTCGCTTCCTTTATATAATATACGCCGAAAAATACGGTTTGGTATTTCTTGCTGCTCTTCATCAGTATAACATAGTATCATAATTCAGTCAACGGGGCATTTATTCCGTGACCCTGAAAACACGGCATAAAGTCCGGAACATTGATAAAACAAAAGAGCAACCACAAGTTGAAATACCTGTAATTGCTCATTTTGGTGCGGGTAGCAGGACACAGATTTGCGATGCAAATCTGCTCTGCTTGACGACCCAATGCTCCGCATTCGGTACCCGTCTGCGCACCACAATCCTAAAAAACAGTCCCCCGGACTGTTTTTCTTAACGGCTTGTGCCTTCTTAAGGTTCAAGTCCTGCTTTTTACAAAATAAAAACCGTCTCCAACCAAAAGGTTGAGAACGGTTTTTGGTGCGGGTAGCAGGACTTGAACCTGTATGACCGTG
>JAZRWX010000248.1:0-6642 GCA_045599905.1 Acutalibacteraceae bacterium | reverse complement strand
CTTATTCATAGCGAATAGGGTGACCTGCCTTTCGGTTTTGTCTCGACAACTCTACCTTAACACAGGTTCGCTCTATTCGCTATCCTTTTTTTATTCTTTGTCACACATCATTGTAACACATACAGAAAAAATCGAAAGAATTTGCCGGAGTCATTGACAAAAGCAAATGATTGGAATAAAATAAATATGTTTACGTCAAAATAATTGCGAAAGGGTTTGTACTTCGTTGGTTTTTTCCAGTTTGCTGTTTGTTTATCTGTTTTTGCCGCTGAATCTTTTGTTTTATCATTTCGCCAAAACGATCCGCGGAAAAAATACCGTTATGCTGATTTTTTCCCTGCTGTTCTATGCGGCCGGGGAACCGATTTACGTTTTTCTGTTGATTGGTATGGCTTTTGCAGATTGGATTTTAGCACTGTTCATCGAACGTCAACCCCCGAAATCGAATGCTGCTAAAACCGGCGTTGTTTTAATGTGTATTATCAATTTAGGGCTGCTGGGCGTATTTAAGTATGGTACATTTTTCCTGAAAAACGTTTACGGTATCTTTAATATTACTTCACCGCTGCCTAAAATCCTTTTGCCGATCGGCATTTCATTTTATACGTTCCAGTTGATATCGTACGTTGTGGATGTATACCGCGGGGAGGTAAAGGCCCAGCGCGATTTTCCAACGTTGCTCTTATACGTCAGTTTGTTCCATCAATGTATTGCGGGGCCGATCGTTCGATACAGTGATGTTGCCGCTCAGTTAAAAGACCGTCACGTCTCGGCGGACGACCTTTCAAAGGGAGTTTGGCGTTTTTCGGTCGGTTTGGCGAAAAAAGCGGTTTTGGCAAATACCTGCGCGGCTGCGGCGGACGCTTTGCTGGCAATCGACGGCAGTGAAACTGCGTTGCAATTTGTTAAAAACGCGCCGACCGCTCAATTATGGATCGGTGTAATGATATACACGTTGCAGATCTATCTTGATTTTTCCGCATATTCCGATATGGCGATCGGGATGGGCAGAATGATCGGCATTCGCTATCTTGAAAACTTCAATTATCCGTATATTGCAAACAGTATTACCGATTTTTGGCGCAGGTGGCATATTTCGCTCAGCTTATTCTTCCGCGATTATGTATATATACCGCTTGGCGGCAACCGAAATGGAGCCAGCAGGACGATTCTGAATTTGCTGATTGTCTGGTGCCTGACCGGCTTTTGGCACGGCGCTTCATGGAATTTTCTACTTTGGGGATTTTACTACTTTGTCTTTTTGATTTTTGAAAAATTTGTCTTGCGAAACATACTGGATAAGATATGGGGATTTGTACGGCATATTTACGTGCTACTGATCGTCATACTCGGCTGGATCATTTTCCGTTATACCGATTTCAATGTCGGTCTGAACGTGTTTGCCGGCCTGCTTGGACTGAACGGTAACCGTTTTTGGAGCGACGGAACTTTGGCGATTCTTGCGCCGTATCTGCTTATTGTCATTTATTCTGTTTTTGCGGTTACACCCGTGTTTTCGAAACTCGGTCGCTTATTCAGGAAAATTGCCGTTAATAATTCCGTCTGCCTGACGGTCTACTCGGTTTGCAGAGTCGCGATTCCCGTATTGTTATTACTGCTGTCAACGGCGACGTTGGTCGGCAACAGTTACAATCCGTTTATGTATTTCCGTTTTTAAGGAGGATTGCACATGAAATACGAAAATGAAAACAATTCTCCAAAACTGAATAAAGAGAAATGGGCACAGCGTTTTTCTGTAATCAAAAAGAGTAAATTCAACAGCATTCGCGCGTTTTTCCTGGCTTTGTATTTGATTGCCGTAATCGCTTTGATGCCATTTTTGCGGCCTTCTTATTCGGAAAGTGAGAAACGTCAGCTGCAAACTTTTCCGAAACTGTCAATTGAATCGCTGTCTTCCGGCGACTTTTTCGATCAGCTGAACTTATGGTATTCGGATACGTTTCCGGCGCGGGAAACCTTGCTGAAATTTAACAGTCTGTTCAGGAAAACCACTATCGGCGGAAAAACCAAACTGTACGGCAACGTGGATGAACTGCAAAGTGCCGGTGACGAGATCCCCGAAACCTCGTCGAACAGCACCTCCTCGACCGAAAGCGTTCCCGAAAAAGTTGAAAAGATTCCGGAAAATACCGAAAAGGTCGACCCGATGACGCCGCAGCCGTTCCCGAATGTAAAACCGAATAACGTGGAAACGGTCGGTGCTTTAATGGTTGTGGACGATACCGCGTACGAACTTTATAATTTTGACCGTCAGTGTGCCGATAAATATGCTTATGCCGTCAGCCGTGTTGCCCAGCAGTTAAAAGGGCAGGCAACGGTTTACAGCATGATCATTCCGACCAGTATCGGTGTTATGGTTCCCGATAATATATTGAAAAAGTATAATGTTAATTCATCAGATCAGCATAAAGCGATAGATTATTTGTACGGCAAAATGTCCTCACGGGTCAAAACGGTCGATGTTTTCCCGATATTGGAAGCGCACCGTTCTGAATATATTTATTTCAGGACCGATCACCACTGGACGGCACGCGGTGCCTATTACGGTTATAAAACGCTGATGGAAAGCATGGAGAAGAAACCGTACTCATTAAAGCATTACGGCGTAAAAAAATATAAGAATTTTCTCGGTACTTTCTATTCCGGGACGAATATGGATCCGCAGCTTGCCAAAAAACCGGATGTGATCTACGCGTTTACGCCTAAGGGCGCTCAAATGATGTACTCAAAATACTTTTCAAACGGAAAAGTATACACTCAAAAAGACGCGCCGATCATCCAAAACGCAGACGCCATGTCATCTGCCAATAAGTATCTTGCCTTTATGGGCGGCGACCGTGTTCTGGATGTGATAAAGAATGAAAAACTAAAAAAAGGTCCGGTCTGTACGGTTGTAAAAGATTCTTTCGGGAATTGTCTGATCCCGTATCTTGTCGATCATTACAAAACGATTTATGTTGTTGATTCACGCGAATTTCCGAAAGCGGACAAACGCAAACTTGCCAAATTTATACGTTCTACCAAGACGACCGATGTGTTCTTTATTCATAACGTTTCTTCAACGCGAGGAAAGGGATTTATCAACGGTCTGTTGAAATTTATCGGTTAAAAAACCGGCTGAAAGTGATTTTCAGCCGGTTTTTTGTGTCTATATATTACCTGTATATTGTAGAATCCTCGGTATCCTGCGAAATTTCACGTTCCAAGTGCTTCACAGTCGCCTCAGGGTCAGTTTCCGTAATCACTAACGATAGATTGCTCGCCAACATAAAACCTTTTTCAGCGGTGTTTTTCAGCATATTAAGCAACGGGTCAAAATAACCGTTGATATTGTAGAGCAGAATCGGTTTGACGTGGCGTTTTAACTGACGCAGGCACAATATCTCAAAGAATTCATCGTAAGTACCGATACCGCCCGGAGTGACGATAAAAGCATCGGCTTTTGATTCCATCATTTCTTTGCGCGAACGCATATCTTCGGTGTAGATCATTTCGGTACAGCGGTCGTACAGAATGCCGTCAACATTGAAAAAACGGGGAGAGATGCCGACGATTTTTCCGTTCATTCGGTCAGCGCCGCGCGCGACAGCCCCCATCATTCCGTGTGCGCCGCCGCCGAACACAATGCCGTGGCCGTGCCGGGCAATCGCTTCGCCCAAACGTTCACCGGCGGTGATGTATGAAACATCTATATCATCCGAAGCCGCACCGTAAACGCAAATGTTCATTGCAGTAATCCTTTCTCAGAATTTCATCTTTTCACCGTTCAAAACGGCATTGACCAACGTTTCATCCCGGTATTCCAATTTCATGGAAAAGAACGGATAGTCCGGTTGATCGAGCAAATCCAAAAATAGATAGTCGCCTGCCCAGAGTTTCAAATCATGCAGTTTTGTTTTCGGGACCCAGCATAAATCGCCTTCGTCGCAATCAGACAAAGTGCCGCTGAAGCGATCGGCGGTAAATAAATGCATATATTCCGTTTCCCAACGGTCGGAAACAAAGGTAACGATACCGCGGTACCGGGCGTTTTCCAAAGTCAGCCCGGTTTCTTCCAATACTTCGCGCGTGTTGCACTCTTCGGGAGATTCCTTATCTTCAAATTTCCCGCCGATCCCGATCCATTTGTCGTGGTTCAGGTCATTTTCCTTTTTGACGCGGTGAAGCATCAGATAGCAACCGTCTTTTTCAATATGGCACAATGTTGTGTTTTTCATGATGCATCCTGCTCCGCTTCGGTATTATTGGCCGCTTCCGATACCGTTTCAGCATTGAAATTGAATATTTCGCTTTCACGGTTGTCGGGGTCAAAAATATTGTTATATTGGATGATCTGATAGCCGTCTAATATTTCACTGTATTCCGTTTTGCTGTCCCACGTGTAATATTCGCCCTCACTGTCGATGTACCCGACCGTATCGATTACCGGCAGTATCTTGCGAAGATTCAGCAAATATTCATTAAAGGGTGAAAGTTCTATATCTGCGGTCTGCAAGACGAGCGATGACAAATAATTGACGCTCATCCGTTCGATATATTCTTCTTCAATATTATAGTTCGCCCAGATATAAAACGGTGTGATATGGCGGTTTTGCGACTGCTCTGTCGTCAGCGCGTTGAGATTTTTTACCCCCATGACTTCGGCGATAAATTCGTTTTCGACCGATGGCTGATGATCGCCGAACATACAAATCACAGTCGGTTCTTTCACTTTGCTGAAATAATCCAACAATTCCTTAAACGCGCTGTCGGTGCGTTTGATCAACGAAAGATATTGATTCGCTTTCGGATAATTACCTGTGGTTGACTTCAAACAAATTGTTTGCTTAAAATTGTCGTAGGTATTCAGATATCCGCCGTGATTCTGCATGGTTACATTAAACATAAAGTACGGTTTGGACGTGTCACGGTTTTCATAGTCGCTGATCAGATATTTGAAATCATACGAATCGCTGACGTATTGACGCAGTAAAACATCCTGCTGCGGATGGATCTGACGGTCAAAAGCGACGAGCGCTTCCGGATCAGTGGCGAAATCCTGATACGATGAGAGGTATTCGGCTGTAAACATATCCGACAAACTGATAAAACGGTCAAATCCCATGTTTTCGTAAACAGCTACGCGATTCCAACCGGTGGAATAGTAAGGATGAAATGCTCTTGACGAATATCCTTTATCTTCCAGCGTTGAAACGATGGTCGCAAGCGGTTGCTTGACGTACAGCATATAAGCGTTACTGCCGGACGGTAAAAATGCCGTGGAATGTCCGGTAAGGAATTCGAATTCCGTATTGGAAGTACCGGCACCGATCACCGGAACGTACAGATTCCCCTTGATCGTGTTCTTCTTTAAACTCTGCATGAAGGGCATATAAGGTTTATTGGTTTTGATTTTTCCCAAAACAGAAAGATCCGAAAGAGATTCGTTCATAATGCAGATGATATTCGGCGTATTTTTTTTGTGATATTTATTGTGATGATCGTCCGATTCCACGACTTTATCGACGATTTCCGGTACTTTTTCTTTGGAATAACCGGTCGGGGGAGCCGGATTAGTCAGATACCGCGTGTTCAGGAAAAACATCAGGGAGAAACCGTAATTATTATATCCGCGTGACTGATTCCAGAAATCGGGTACGATACCCATATTGACAAAGAAAGATGTAGCATAATATACTACAAAAACCGTCAGAGAAAGAACACCGGAAACGACGCGCGTAATGATTTTTGTACGCAACTTGAAAACCGGCGTATTGATTTTCAGCGTGAGCGTCAGTATGATCGCCATCAGCAGCGTGGCGGTGATGATGCCGTAGGTCGGTTTGTAGTTATAAGTACCCGCAACGTTGACAGCCGTTTTGAAGCCCAGAAAATCCATTGGTAAAAACGGTGTGCCGCGGAATTCGGAAATATAGTTGTGTGCGATCCCAAGACCGAACAGGGGAACGTTAACAATCAGCAAGGTCCACTTGAAACTGCCGGTGATTGCGAACAGTAAGCCGTAGAATAACAACAGCAGCAGATAATTTCCGATAAACCCGAGATAGGTCATGTCGTAAACAAATACGTTGTTCAGACATTCAAGTGTGGTGATCATCAAAAAAGGCATTGCGGCAATAGCGACCCAGTGCAGAATTTTGCTGAGCAAAGTGTTTTTGACGTGGATCTGCAATGCGATGAAAATGCCGACAAAAAACGGCAATAAAAGGGAAACACCCAAAACAAGCCATTTGGAACTGAAAGTCTGTTCGGTATATGATTGGTGCAGAATTATTACAAAAGCCAAAAGGACGGCGGTAATGCCGCAACCGATCAGTCGGGACCATTTTGTTGTGCGAACGGTAAAATTATTGACAAAGAATTTTTTTATGTTTTGAAACAAAGGTGTTTCGCGAAGTGTCATTGACGATTACCTCTTCATGTAAAAGTTATTCTAATTTAATATAATAACATATTACTTTGAAAAATTCAATAGAAATAGCGGCCGCAAAAGCAGCCGCTATGTATGTGTTACAATGATGTGTGACAAAGAATAAAAAAAGGATAGCGAATAGAGCGAACCTGTGTTAAGGTAGAGTTGTCGAGACAAAACCGAAAGGCAGGTCACCCTATTCGCTATGA
>JAZRWX010000247.1:0-1154 GCA_045599905.1 Acutalibacteraceae bacterium | reverse complement strand
TACAGTACGGATGGATCTGCCTGGGAAGAAATAGAACCGGACACATCTGCAACGTTCGGTGGTAATAACGGTTTTTCTGTTCAGGACAACACAACAAAGACGTTCACTTTTCGGGTGAACTTCAGTCAGTCCGGGGATAATTTTGTTTCCGTAGATTTGAAAAATGTAAATAACAGTCAGTCGGTCGCGTCAATCAGCCAGAACTTCACGGTAACGGCCGCTGAAAAAACCGCTTGCGCGTTGACGACCGATCTCGGTGAAAAATCATTTGTTGTCGGCGAAGAGCAGACGTTTTTTTATAAGACCATTCCGAACGATGATTTGGGCACAATGGTTTACGGCGAATTTTCTTTCAGTGATATGGATGTCGTTGAATCGTTGGAGTATTTTGAAATTCTTAATAATGAATGGCGTGCGTTAGAAGGAAAATTCGGTCCTGCCGGCGGCTTCCCGTTGAGTGAGGTTGCCAGTAATTTCCGTGTAAAATTCAAAGAGGCAGGCACTTATACCGCCCGTGTCGAAATCAAGAGCGCCAACGACAATACGGTGCTTTGTTTCGAGGAAACCGAAATTACCGTACAGAAAAAGCAATATTCGGTTTCTTCCGAAGTTGTCGGTGGGGTAGGCGGAACGGTCAAACTGAACGACAGTGAAGATAGCAAAATCATGGTGGAAGACGGTGGTGCCGTCAAGGTAGAAGTCATACCGGAAAATACGAAAAACGCAAAATATCAGATCGCTTCTGTTTCCGTCAACGGTGAAGCGCAGACTGTCAGCGACGTATCTTCCTATACCGCTACGTTGCCCGTCAGTAAAGAAATTGAAATCAAAGTGGAATTTGTCCGTATCTATACCGTTACGGTAACTTGCGGCGAAAACGGAACGGCAACCATTTCCGATCCCGAAACCGCGGGCGGCTTCGTTGAACTGAAAACCGGTTCAAGCTTTTCCGTCAGCGCGAACCCTACGGAAAAATATCGTGTTTCTTCCGTTATGATCAACGGCGCGGAAGCTGTTGACGAAAAGGGTGAAACGGTCGTTAAGGGCGACAACGGTGAAACTTACAGTGATACATTCAAGAATATCGAAGAGGACTATACGTTCGTTATCACCTTTGCGCCGAACCGCTATAAAATTACGGCGACCGCAACGAC
>JAZRWX010000246.1:0-3078 GCA_045599905.1 Acutalibacteraceae bacterium | reverse complement strand
TGCATAACAACTGCGGCGAGCAGGCGGATTTTGCGGAGGCACTTTTCAGAATTTTACCGCGCTCTTTGACCGAGAAGATATCGGCATTTCCGATAAACCGTTCTTCCACCGTTTTGCCGCGCCGTACAAGATAATTGATACCGTGTTTCTGCGGCAGATACGAACAGATTTTCCCGATGAAACGGCGCAGCCCGAACGGCAGTTTGTCATAGGCGGTCAGCGTGTACGGTTCCTGATAAATGCGGTATCCGCCGAACAGTTCGTCGGCGCCTTCGCCCGACATGACCACTTTTACGTGTTCGCTTGCCAGCTTGCTGACAAAGTACAGCGCAATGGCGGCAGGGTCGGCGAGCGGCTCGTCCATGTGGTACTGGATAGTCGGGAAACTTTCCCAGTATTCTTCGGGCGTGATAACCTTTGAAATGTTTTCCACCCCGATGGTTTCGGCAAATTTTTCGGCGTACCCGATCTCGTTGTAACGGTCACCGTCGGGACTTTCGAATCCGACCGTAAAGGTTTTGTCCACATTGGCAGTTTCGGCAATATAACTGGAATCAATGCCGCTGGACAGGAACGAGCCGACTTCCACGTCGGCGATTTTGTGCGCTTCGACCGATTCGCGTACCACCTTGTCGGTCAGATCGGCGTAATAGTCCAGCACGCCGCTTTCGGCGTTGAATTCGGGACGGAAATAACGGGTCTTTTCCATTTTTCCGTCCCGGTACACGAAATAATGCGCCGGCGGCAGTTTATAAACGTTTCTGAAAAAGGTCTGCTCGGTCGGGGAATACTGGAACGACAGATAATGCCCCAGCGCTTCCTCGTTCAGTTCTTTTCTGAAATCGGGATGATCCAGAAACGATTTGATTTCCGATCCGAACAGGAACGAGCCGTTCATATCGGCATAGTAAAACGGTTTGATGCCGAAAATATCCCGCGCGCCGAACAGCGATTTCGTCTTACGGTCAAAGATGACAAAGGCAAACATCCCGCGCAGCCGGGATACCATTTCGGCGCCCCATTCTTCGTAACCGTGCAGGATGACTTCGGTATCGGCGTTGGTAGAGAAGGTATGCCCCGATTGGATCAGTTCTTCACGCAGGTCTTTGAAATTATAGATCTCGCCGTTGAATACAATGACCTTACTGCGGTCTTCGTTGAAAATCGGCTGATCGCCGCCCGCCAAGTCGATAATACTCAACCGGCGGAAACCCAGCGCCACGGTCTCGTCCACGTACCTGCCATCGGAATCGGGGCCGCGGTGGATGATCCGCTCCATCATTTTGGTCAATACCGTCCCGTCGTCACCGATGCGGTTGGTAAAACCGGTAAATCCACACATAAAGTGAAACTCCTTTGAATTTTGGATAGTCGTTTTTATTGTAACCGGAAAGTTCCGTCAATTACGTTTTGAAAATTTTCGGATCCAGCCGCCGGGACAATAACGCCGCGCAGAATCCGATCAGCGCACCGCTGACCGCGCCGCAAAGCAACAGGATCGGCAGATAAAACAACACGCCTTTGCCGATCCACAAAACCGCGACTAAAAGTTGGAACAGATTATGGATCGTGCCGCCCGCCACGCTGAATCCGATCGGGCTGATACCGCCTGTTTTGCGCAGAAAGGTCATGCCGATCAGCGAACAGACGCCGCCCGCCAGCGAAAAAGAAAGTGACATCAGGTTGCCGAACAGCAATGCCGACAGCAGAATACGGGTGATATTAACGGCAAACGCGCCTTTGACGTCATCGCTTTGTAACAGCAATAACGCGGCGGTATTGGCAAGACCCAACCGCACACCCGGCGCGATAAATGAAAGCGAAACTAAATTTTCAAGATAGGAAAGCACCATGCAAAGGGCACACAACAGTCCCCAGGTACAGATCCGTTTTGCCATCGTTCGCCCTCCTCGGCGGTTATTTTCCTACACAGAAGCGGCGGAAGACCTCGTCGGTCACGGCGTCGGTCACACGCTCGCCGGTCAGTTCCAGCAGCGCGGCAAGCGCATCATCCACGCAGACGCCGACCGCGTCCAGCGTCGCCCCGGATAAAAAGGCACTTTTGGCTTCTTTTACGGCATCCGCGGCACGCACCACGCAGGCACGCTGACGCTCGTTCAGCAGAACGGCATCGTCCGGCGAAAGGGAAGCGGTATCGGTCAGTTCGGCAATGACGTCGGTCAGTTCCGGTAAGCCGCTGCCCGCTTTCGCGGAAATTTCCAGACAGCGAAAAGCGTTGAACAGCGAACGGTCCAGGCACCCCGGCAGATCACATTTGTTCCACAATACAACGGTGCGTTTGGGATCCAGCGTATCAAGTAAAGCCAGATCGTCCGCATCGGCGGGAACGGAAGTATCGAATACCGCCAAAACCAACCCGGCGTTTTCCAGTGCTTTTTTGGCACGGTCCACACCGACCTTTTCCACCGGATCGGCGGTGTGGTGGATCCCGGCGGTATCGGAAAGCCGCAATACAACGTCTCCGATACAAACGGTGTTTTCGATCACGTCACGCGTTGTGCCGGCAATTTCGGTCACGATAGACCGTTCATTCCCCGAAAGCAGATTCATCAGCGTGGATTTTCCGACGTTCGGTTTGCCCACGATGGCGCAGGAAATGCCTTCCTGCAAGATCTGACCGGCATCATAGGTAGAAAGCAGACGGTCGATCTTCTGCTCGGTATCATTCAGTAACGCCTCGAACTTTTCGGGCGAAAGGTCGGGGATATCTTCATCGGGATAATCGGCGTAAGCCGCGAACGACGCGCCGGTTTCCAACAGTTTTTCCGTGATTTCACTGACGGTACGGCTTAACTTTCCGTCGTGAGCGGCACGGGAGATCCGCAGCGCCGCGTCATTCTGCGCCGAAATGAGTCCCATGACACTTTCGGCTTCGGCAAGGTCTAATTTGCCGTTCAGAAAGGCACGCTTGGTGAATTCACCGCCCATGGCGGAACGCGCACCGTTCTGTAATACAAGGCGCAGGACTTTCCGTGCGATCAGTCGGCCGCCGTGCAGAGAAAGTTCCACCACGTCTTCACCGGTGTAACTCTTCGGTGCGCGGAAGACCAGCGCCAC
>JAZRWX010000245.1:0-1560 GCA_045599905.1 Acutalibacteraceae bacterium | reverse complement strand
CATCGAAAACGGCAGTCATTCGGCAACGGTTCAGAATTATTACGACCCCGATCTTGCGCCGATTACCATTCCGTTGAATCCGGCTTTAACACCGGCGGCGAACGCGGCAAAGTATTTCAAGGATTATAAAAAAAGTTATACCGCTGAACAGACGTTGACCGAACTGACAAAGCAGGATGAAACGGAAATCGAATATCTTGAATCGGTGTTGGAAACCGTTGAGCGCAGTAATGATTTAAGCGATCTTGCGGAGATCCGCGACGAACTGACCGAAACGGGATATCTGCGTCGGAATACTGCCGTCAAGCGGAAACCGGCGAAAAGTGACTACCGTGTTTTTTGTTCCCCGGACGGATTTCGTGTACTGGTCGGAAAGAATAATCGCCAGAATGATCAGCTGACAACGCGTATTGCCGCAAAAAACGATTTGTGGTTTCACGTAAAAAACATTCCCGGTTCGCACGTGATCGTTTGCTGTGATGGTAAACCGGTGAGTGAGGAAACGATTATGTACGCGGCAAATCTGGCAGCATTTTATTCCAAGGCGTCCGCTTCGGCGCAGGTTCCGGTGGATTATACCCCCGTAAAGTTTGTGAAAAAGCCGAACGGAGCGTTGCCCGGCATGGTGATATATACCACCAATCATACGGTTTATGTTGCACCGAAGGAGGTTTCGGAATGAGAATAGGCATATCGACCGCTTGTCTGTATCCCATGCTGACCGAAAAGGCGCTGGAACTGATCGCGAAAAACGGCGCCCGGTGTACGGAAATATTCTTTAACGCCGGTGAAGAATTGGAACCGCCGTTTGTCGGAATGCTGGACCGGATGCGCAGGGAATACAATCTTCCCGTTGTTTCGATCCATCCGACCTATTCGCTTTCAGAATCATTTATGCTGTTTTCGGCGTATGACCGACGGCTGAAACAGGGGCTTTCGGAATTTGAACGTTACGGTGAGATCGCTGCTGAACTGGGTGCTAAATACGTAATATTGCACGGCGGAAAAGATAACGGCATACTTAATGATGAACAGTACTGCGAACGATATATGCAGGTCGCGGACGCTGTCCGGAAAGGCGGCGCCATGCTGCTGCACGAAAACGTACGCGGCTTTCGGGCAGGGCAGTTGGATTTCCTGAAAATGATGCAAAAGAATCTCGGCGACCGGGTCGGCTTCTGTCTTGATGTTAAACAGTGTCTGCGAAATGGTTATACGGCATTTGATATGCTGGACGCGGTCGGGCAGAACGTGCGTCATCTGCACATCAGCGACAATACAGAACAACAGGATTGCCTTTTGCCGGGGAATGGCACCTTTGATTTTGAAAAGCTATGGAAGCGCATGGGCGATTTGAATTATTCCGGTGACGCGGTCGTAGAAGTATATCAATCGGCTTACAGTGACCCGGCGGAATTGTTTCGGACGTGTACGCAGCTTTAATGTGTATTTTATATAAATATGTATGTGTTACAATGATGTGTGACAAAGAATAAAAAAAGGATAGCGAATAGAGCGAACCTGTGTTAAGGTAGAGTTGTCGAGACAAAACCGAAAGGC
>JAZRWX010000244.1:0-2408 GCA_045599905.1 Acutalibacteraceae bacterium | reverse complement strand
CACCGGTTCCTATGCAACCCAAGATGATAGCAAACAAAAAGATCACTATTATACCTGCGACAAAAATAATAAATGTTTCCATTCGGGTTTCATCATCCTTTTCCTGTATTTTCGCAAAACAATATCTGTCAGATATTTGTTTTCGATATTATTCATCACATTAGGTGTATTGGTCGATACATTATTTGTGGTGTATTAGAATGATTGTTGGGTGATGTTATGAAATCATATTTCGACATTATTCGTGAACTGCGTGAGGATCGCGATTTAACGCAACGCGATATTGCAAGAGTTTTAAATACCACACAACAAGTGTATTCCCGATATGAAAAAGGAATTAACGAATTGCCAATTCACCATTTGATCACGCTTTGCGAATATTATAAAGTCAGTGCAGATTATATCCTTGGAATTCATTTGACAAAAAATTAAAACCGCCGATTGAATCAGCGGTTTGTTATATAAATTCATATTTGAGAGTTACTTTCAATGAAGTTACTCTCATTTTTTATTATGGTTTTCCAAAAACGAATGGACTTCGCCGCAATCGCGGTCACGCCAGCCGGGAATGGTCGCCAGATTGACATTGTGTAAACTGCGGAACAGGTTGTCGTCCACTTCCGGATTGGTCTTTCGCAGCGTGGCGATCAGTTCCTTGACCTCCTTGCGTTTGGAAAGCGATTCGTCAAACGCGCTGTCGGCGGTAAAGCGGCAGGCACACCGCAAAAAGCGCAGACCGTTATAGTTTGCCCACGCGATGATATCCCGCTCCTTGACCCGGTACAGCGGACGGATCAGTTCCATCCCTTCAAAATTCGTACTGTGCAGTTTCGGCAGCATGGTCTTGATCTCGCTGGCGTACATCATGCTCATCAGCAATGTTTCGATCACATCGTCCATGTGGTGTCCCAGCGCGATTTTATTGCAGCCCAGTTGTTTTGCCTTGTCATACAGCGCACCGCGGCGCATCCGGGCGCACAGATAGCAGGGCGAGCCGCCGGCGCAGTACGCAACGTCAAAAATGTTGTTGGAGAAGATCTCGGCTTCGATTCCAAGCACGTTCAGATTTTCTTCCAGCAGTTTCCGGTTGGATTCGGCATAGCCGGGATCCATTACGATAAAGCGCAGTTCAAACGGAAAATCACTGTACCGCTGTAATTGCTGCATACATTTTGCCAAGATCATGGAATCTTTTCCGCCCGAAATGCAGACGGCAATGCGGTCGTTCGGTCGGATCAGGTCATATTCCTGCACCGCGGCGATAAAGCCGTTCCAAATCGTTTTACGGTATTTTTTTATGATACTGCGCTCGATCTCGACCCGTTTTTCAAGCACCCGTGCCATGGTTTCCGCTCCTACTCCATTGATAGGCGATCCTGGGGTCGCCGTTTTCCAGATAAATCATTCCGCACCGGACAAAACCGTTCTTTTCCAGCACGTGCTGCATGACGCTGTTGTCGGCATGGGTGTCGATCCGTACGTCATCCCGTAATTTCCGGCAATGATCCAGCACCTCCGCCACGGCACCGTGCACCGTACCGTCGGTCGCGATGCGGTGAATGACCGCATAAGGGTTGTCGTTCAGCCACGCCCCGTTTTCAATATATAAATAGGTCGGGTCCGTTTCGGTAGAGATCATAAAGACCGCGTGCGGCAGACCGTCACCGTCAGCCAGAACGTATAACCGACCGGCCGAAATATCCTCGGTCAGCATTTCGGCCGGCGGATAAGCCGTTCCCCACTGTTCGGGGTTTCCGGTATTTCGCATAAAACGACGAGCCGTTTCATAGATGTTCAGTATCACCGGTAAATCATCCGGTTTTGCCAGACGGATCTGCACAAAAATTCCCCCTGCATAAAAAATGTCGCGGCTATAAACATTATAGTCGCGACAACGATATTTTTCAAGAAATATTTCAGGCGTTCTTCTTATTGCCGAACAGTTTGATCACAAACAGCGTACCGACCATCAGAACAATGGAGATCGGCAGAGAAATGTACCAGTTCGGGATCAGACCGGCGATGATGTAGCTGACGAACGAAACGCCGGCAACGGTCAGCGCGTAGGGCAGCTGGGTCGAAACGTGGTTGATGTGGTTGCACTGTGCACCGGCGGATGCCATGATGGTGGTATCCGAGATCGGAGAGCAGTGGTCACCGCAGACCGCGCCTGCCATACAGGCGGAAACAGCAACAATGGTAATGTTGCCGTCGGAAGCACCGAAAACGCTTAACACGATCGGGATCAGGATACCGAACGTACCCCACGACGTACCGGTCGCGAAAGACAGACCCACGGCGATCAGGAAGATGATGGCCGGCAGGAAGATCTGGAACGAACCGGCAGAACTTTCAACCAGACGGGAAATGAAGATCTTGGCGCCCAGACTGTCGGTCATGGTCTTCAA
>JAZRWX010000243.1:0-10875 GCA_045599905.1 Acutalibacteraceae bacterium | reverse complement strand
CATAGACCATAAGTGCCTGGTCTGACGCCAGTTTTCCGGCGGTACTTACGGCAACCGCCGTGTTCATATCCACAATATCGGCATCGGTCGAAAAGACGGTGCCGCCATTGAACGCGGTAACGTCAACAGAAAAACTTTTTTCCCCGGCGTCGGCTAATTTCTCTTCTTTTCCGGCACCGAATTTGACCGAATAGTGATTATTTTTACCGTCGTCCACGGTCATAATATGACTGATCGTCAGACTGCCGTATTCTTTACCCAGCGCATACGGGAAGAATTGTATTCCCGTCAGTTGGTGATCCGCTTCGGTTTTTCCGGTTCCGTTATACAGTTTGAAATCAGCCGTCGGAATACGGATCCAACCCGAGAAATTCGCCGGTATCACAAGATCGCCCGCACTGCCGGAGTTTTGCGCGGTCGTGCAGGTTTGCCATTGGGTATCGCCGTCTTTCAGGGTGTAATACGGCATATCCTTGGTAAGGCAGGTCCATTTGGTCTGGTTGATCAGATACAGTTTGGTTTCTTTGGCGGAAGCGCCGGTCTTCGTGTGTTTGACATAAAACAGAACAGCGCCGTTCTGCGCCCAGTTAATGCCGTCGAAGTTGACCTGCGCGTAATACTTATCATCGACCGTTGCCCCGTTGGCCACACCGGCATTGACGTATTTACCGCTTTTTAAGTAGACGTTGTCCTTGGTGCCCGAAGTCACCTTTCCCACCGAAAGCGTAAAGCCCTTGGCGGCAAACGGCGCGGTAATGTCGTTCATACCGCTGAAAACTATCGCGGTTGCATTAAAAGGGCGGGTCGCTTTCCCGGACGGGAGTGTGAAACCTTCCGCGAGATGCCCCGTATACGGGATATCTTTCGCCGAGCTTTTAACGGTATAGTGCCCCACAGCGGCCGTTCCGCCCGAGAAGGTATAGGAATAACCGTTATCAATGCCCATACTGAAAGAACTGCTTTGCTTTTTAGCGGAAACGGTATAATATGTATTCCCTTCCGGCGTAGCGGTCGTGCTGCCCGTTTCAAGCAAAGCGGCATTATAATACGGTTTTGTCACCAGATTATAGGTAGCGTTGTTTTCTTTGGTTCTTAAAATAACCACGTTATCGAAAATAGCGGAAACCAAAACACTGCCGACCTTTACGTCTTTCAGTTGGGACGTGAAAGAAACCTTGTCAACGGATTTTCCGGCAAGGCCGGTCACACTGGAAACGGGGATTTGAAGATACCCTTCAAATCCTTTCGGTAATGCGATTTTACCGTCTGTGACGGCGGTTTCCTGCCATTCGCTGTCGCCGCGGTTGATCAGATAACATTTCGTACCGTTTTTAACGGCGGTGCCGTTGATTTTTACCTGCAAAGAATCGGCTTTGTCAATGGGGAGATTGACATAGGTAATGATCGAGCCGTCCTTTCCGGCAAGAATCTTTTTTTGATCGAAAGTATAACCGAAAGTTTTGTCGGTAGCTATATGGGTATACCCTTCGCTGAACATCGTCAGGTTATCGGTCGTTTTCAGATGATCGGCGAAAGTCGGAACAAGCGTGTCGGTCCTGTGGCAGTAAAGTTCATGGACCAAATCGATCTCGTTCCCGTTAACCGAAATTTTCTTATAATCTTTCGTTCCGCTTGAAACGATCATCATTGAACCGTAGCTGATGGAACCGCTTTTCAGATCTTTCGGCGTATAATCGCCGCCGAGGTGTTTGGGGCGGAACTCAAAACGGAACACCGAGGTGGAAAGGGAGTCGTCAATATTAAAGGACTCATACGGAATGCGGACCCAACCTTCAAATCCGCCGGTAAATTCCAGGTTGCCGATGGCTCCGCCGACCGTGCTGACAGGGGTGGTTTTTTCCTGCCATTCGGTATCACCGTTCAGCAGGTAGTAAACCTTTTTATTGTTCCCGACCTGGATCCACTGTTCTTTACCGTATTTTTTAGCGTCTCCGCGGTTGGAAGCCACCATCTGGAAAAACATTTCCTGCTTTTGAACATCGGCAGGAAATTTGGCGTAAAACATGACAGCGCTGTCCTTGCCGAAATCGTAGACCTTTTGGGTGGAGTTGCTGTTTTCGGTAGCAACGTACATATACTGTGTCGTATTGTTTTTGGAAACGCTGCCGCTCCATGCGTAATGAAGCGTCATGGTTTTGACGTTCGTGCTTAACGCCGTTTCCTCATATTTCAATCCGAACGACGGATCGCTGGCCGCAACACTCGGCATATCCAGTTTGACAGCCGTATAGGCGGTCTGCGCGGCAAACGCCGTCAGATCCGGAACAACAAAAGACACTGCAATGACCACGGATAAAATCATTACAAATACTTTTTTGTACAAGTTTAATTTCGCTTTCATTTTTTCCTCCCCAATAATGAATAAACTATCGGATAACAATATATGTATTCGGCTTAACTACCGTATTTTCATAGGTCTGTGCGTCTTTACCGTAATTACAGACGATCTTCCAGCCGTTTTCATATTCCGTTACGCTGATATCACCGACCGTGCGGTGTTCCGTAATGCATTGGTCATATAAAACGGAATGGATCTCCGAATAATCTGCCGCCATTTTCCCGACGTTTTTCAGAACATACGGTATGCCGGCGTTGTATAAAAAGTTCAGTTTGGTTTCTTTCAAAAGATAACCGTCACAACCGGCCACCCGCCAGGTAGCGGAAACGCCCTGCTCAAAAGCGCGAAGCAAAAACGTGTCGCTGTCACTTTCGTTGTTGACGGGGGTCGAAGAAATGTTCCGGTAACCGTGGAATACCATGGTATAGAACGGGACGGAACGGCTTTCAATGCGCAAATTGCCGGAAGAAAGCGGTGCTTCGTGGATCTCCTTTGCCGCCGACAGCGTATAGGCGTTTCCGCCCTCGAAACCCAAACCGATTTTTTTCGCTTTGCACTTTTTGAAGACCTGCCGGTAAAAATCCAGGTAGCCGTCACGGTTGACGGGATTTTTACGTGAAAAATCACCGGGTAATTCCTGACCGATCTGCGCTAAAACAATATTGGTGCCGCCGTCCAGGTGGCGTAAAAGTTTTGAAAAGATTTTTTGCTGTTTGGCAACGTTATAATATTTTTTGGAACCTAAATCCGTATCCCATTTCCCGTTTGCCGGATTTTTATAATGCTGTTCCACAACGGTTTGGTTTAAGGATTTGGTGTAATCGTTCGCGCGGAAAAAGTCGAACAGTCTGCCGTAGGAACGCATAATATCATAGACCGTATAGACGTTGTCTTTTCCGGCAGCAGCGGCAAATTCGGCGTATCCCTTTTTTCCGCCGAGTTTTCTTAAATATGCGGGTGACGTGACGGTTTTGCCTTCATAACCGCCGCTTAAAAATCCGTACAGGAAATAGGACGCATTTTCAATACCGGTCTGGTTGATTTTCTTTTCAAAATCCGTCAGTTGCCGGAAGGTGGTGGCATAAACCATTTTTTTGATGCTGATGCCCAAAAAGGTACGGGATTTTGCCGCCGCACCGAACACTTCAAAGGAAGCGGCCGCGGTTTTGCCCGGATTCTTTCCGGTCAGCACCTTTTCATCCAGCAGGTAGTCGCGATAACATCTTGCCATGCCGCTGTATGAAGCGTCCTCCTTCGTGAGGAAATAGTAATTGACAACGGGGTTTCGTTGAACCGGCCGGCTTTGAACGATGGTCATGGTGCGCACGCCGCCGTCGCTCTGCTGAATGCCGGTCAGGTCGGATTCATGATAAATAAAGGACGGATAAACCGAAACATTTTTTGAAAGAATGGCGGCGTTTACGGAAGCGAATTCGGCGCACTGATCAATTACACCCAGAAAAGCATTCTTTCCCTGTTTCACACCGAAGACGGGCAGTTTTGCCGTTTGCGCCTCGTTATTTTCTTTGTAAATCAGATCCTGCGAAGGATCGTCGCCGTAAATTCTGCCTTGATAAACCTCGCCGTTTTTGGTGTTGGCGTCTTTATAATCGATAAGGGCGCCGCTGCCGTCCGGAATAAAGGCGTAACCGTCATCGTCCGCCGTACCGAGTCCGAAATTCGGATACGGGGCAACGTCCAGAACCTTGCCGGCGCCCCGCTCTTTGATTTCTTTGAACAGAACGGTGATTTTTATGGACGTGTCCTGTAACGCGACCTGCACGGGGATTTGGAAAGACGAATTGTCCGTGTCGAAAAAGAAGACCGTTTTGAAGCCGTTGTCAATTTCGTACAGTTCAAAACCGACGTCCGAAGAATCGGTATCTTTTTGAATGGAAAGGTTATTTTCGCCGCTGTATGTGATATTCAGCAGGGATTTTCCGGTTCCATTCACCGTATTCCATTTCTTGCCGCTGCGTTTATCAAGCACGCAGAAATCGGCCGTATCGGCATTAAGACAGAGAGAAAGATTTTCATTATCGGCAATGAGCATATACTCTCCGTCGGCGGAAATCGCCGATTCTTTTTGCGTTTCCTGCTCTTCCGCCCCGGCTATTGAGAAAAGACAGATACTTCCCAGCAAAAAGGCGAAACACAGTACTATCGCAACCGTTTTTTTCATAAAATCATTTCTTTCCGAAAGAATAATCAATTACAGTTTCCTGACCACAACTTCACGCACGATATTCAACACAAAACTATACATCTGCTGGAAAATGCTGATAAAGAGCATGAGCAGAAACACAAAACAGACAATGATCAAAAGCGTTCCGAGTACGGACAGGATCGTTTTCAAGACGCTGTACTGGTGCGCGACCATCAGCCCCAAAAAGACAAGGATCAACGTCCATACCGTTCCGAGCGTTCCGAAAAAGGAATAAAAAACCACTTCGGAGCCGGTGAAAAAATAGGACAGCACGATCGCCAACGCGTGGAAAATTATATACGGCACCAGTGAATAGGTCACCGCAATCCAGATGTCCCCCATGGATCCCTCACCGTCAAACAGCGTGCAGGTGGCCCAGTTGCAGATCGTCCACACCAGAAGAATGCCCGCCGCGATCATCACGACCGAGAAAATATCCACCTTTTGCGCGTCCTCGGTTTTGAAAAGATACCCGGTAAAAAGTTTTTCAAACAGACGCACCAGCACGAACAGCACCGCAAGAGTGTTGGCAATTCTGAAAGAGGACTTATGCTCGTATTTCAGATCGTTAAAGGTTTCGATGGGGTGCGCGAACAGCCGAAAGGGATAAATAAGCATGGATTTTTCAAACGGGTTACGGACCGTAACGGTTTTTCGATCTTCAAACTTGTATTTCAACGACTTGAAGAACAGTTTAAGATTTCTCAATGCTTTCGCCCCTCTCTATTTTGATAATAAAAACTTTTTGATTTTTTTCACCGCAAAGACGAACAGCATGACCGCCGCGACCGCCGCACAGAGAAGAACGGCAAAATGGTCTTGAATAAACTCCTTACGGTATTCGTTCAAAGCCAGCGAATAGAAATAAGTATCGCCGCCCGTTTTCAGATATTGCATGGAAAGTTTGTAGTTGCCCTCGTGGTACTGGGTTCGGCCCAGACTTCGGTAGGCAAAGGGGAAATTGCTGTTCTTTTCCAAAATGCTTTCCCACATTTTTTCGCATTTTTCATACTCGCCGTTCTGATAATAATTCATGGCGGCAATAACTTCGCGCATATAGGCGTTCGGCGACAAAACGGTAACGGTGCCGACCTCGCTGTCCAAGATCAGATAATCGTCGTCCCGCTTTTCAATGGCGCTGACGGTTGAAAACTGTCCGTTGGCTTTTCCTTTTCCGCCGAAAATGGAAATGAGATTGCATTCCCGGTCGTACAGGAACAACTTTTGGCTGACACTGTCGGCCGCCAGCATATAACCGTTCCCGTCACAGTGAATATCGACAAAATTGTTTTTTTCTTCCTTGGTTTCGTAATCGCCGAAAGTCTGATTTTCTTCCAGCGCCGAAGAGTATGCCAAAATGTTTGTGCCGGAAGAATTGAGTTTTTTGATATTCTGCCCCTGATTGACGTTTTCCGCCGTGGCGAAAATGAAGTTTTCATCATCAATATACAAATTACTGTACGGCGAAGGCAGATTTTTTTGCAGACTTTCCTTTTGGGCGTCGGTAAAGATTTTTTTCAGCGTTGTCGTTACAAAGGTAGCAAAACCGGTCGTCACTTCGTTGGGCGCGAAAAAGGCCTTGAAATGATCGTTTTCGTCAAAACGCATGATGCCCTGATAGACCGCCGGTGAAGATACCAGCACATTATCGTTGGAATCGACCACGACCTTTTCGGGCTTGAAAACAAAGTTCTTATTGACCGACATCAGGTCTTTTCCCTCGATCAGCCGGACAACTTTGTTGTTTTGATCCAGCGCGATCACACGAAAATTCCCGGTATCGCAGATATATACATATTCACCGTCGGCAAAAACGCCCTTGGGCTCTGACAAAGTGTTTTTACCGTCAGCGGAAACGACCGTTTCAATGGTGCGGACAGGTTTGAACGCGCTGTTCAATACCACGATCCGGTTATTGCCGGCATCCGCAATATAGATCCGCTTTTGCGCGTCCACAAAAATATCGGCCGGTTCGGAAAAATTGCCGACACCGATATTATTGCCGTACAACACGGCGGAAGCCGTATAGGTTTCGGGACCGGGGATGGCATGAAGTTTTTCATCATACTGATAATCCCCCGTTTCGGTCAGCGCCGAAACCCCCATACCGCCGAAAACCGAAAGTATGAGAACAAAAGTCAGTAAAACACAAGCGTATTTTTTCATTACATCCCCTCCTGTCTTTTCAAAATATCATCCATTATTCTTTGATACCGGAATAGGCCATCGTTTCCACCACGTTGCTTTGGCTGAAAATAAACGCGATCATCGGCGGCAGCATTAGAATAAACGAAACAGCCGCGGCCACGCCGGCACGGTCGATCCCGGCGGCGGTGATCTGGCTCATCATCGTGGGCAAAAGTTTCAGCGATTCGGTGAAAATGACCTGCGTTCCGGTGGCGTTCCAGTTTGAAATAAAGGTCAGAATGGCAAGCGTGATCCACGCCGGTTTGACGGACGGAAACACGATGCGGAAAAACACGCCGAATTCGGTACAGCCGTCGATCCGGGCGGCTTCAATCACGTCATCGGGGAAAGCACCGATAAACTGCATGACCAGAAATACCCCGAACGAGTTGCCGATCGCCGGAAAGATCAAAGCCATGTAGGTATCCAGCATTCCGGTTTTCGACATCAGCAAATACTGCGGCAAAGCGGTGACCTGCGTGCTGAACAGAATGGCGAAAACGATCAGTTTATGAATGAAGTTTTTGCCCGGAAACTGATGTTTGGCAAGCGGATATGCCGCCAGCGAAGCCAGCAGAACATAAATGACCGTTGTGGAAACCGAAACAAAAACGGTATTGAATATGTAGCGTTCCATCGGAACGGTCGCCTGCGACTGTAAAGAAATAATATCCTTAAAATTATCAAATGTGGGATTATATACTATAAACCGCGGCGGGAAAAGATACAGTTCGCTTAAAGGTTTGAACGCGTTGATGACCGAAAAATAAATCGGGAAAGCGGTAAAAGCGCCCATGATAAGCAGGAATATCACAACCGCGATATTTCCCCCGAGGGAACGGTTAAGTTTGTTTTGTTTCATACACTTAATCCTTTCCCAGAGAGCGAAGTCCCTTATTGACGGCAAACCACGTGCCTACCATAAGGATGAACAACACGACCGCGGCCGAAGAAGCGTATCCCATTTCCAGACGGGTGTTTCCGTAATCCTGAATGTGCAGGATCAACGTATGGGTGGAATAGTCCGTACTGGGGTTTCCGGTAAGGGCGGCCGGAACCGCGCCCACGGCAAAGGACGACGAGATCGTAAGAACGGCACCGATCAGCAGCTGCGGCACCATTTGCGGCAGTGTAATATACCACAGTTCCTGCCAGCGGTTGCGGATGCCGTCGATCGCGGCGGATTCAAACAGTGATTTATTCAAGGACTGCAATCCGGCAATGAAGGCCAGAAAACTGGTGCCCATGCTCATCCACAGAATGACCACGATCACAACGTAGGCATTATAGTTGGAGTCGGTCAGCCATTGGATCGGCTTTTGCAGAATACCGGTACTTAAAAGCATACTGTTTAAGAAACCGTAGGAATCGTCGCTGAAAATATAGGTCCATACAACGTAAATACTGCCGGCGATCGAGGGAGAATAGAACAAAAATGTCAACACCGGGCGCACCGTCTTCCCCGTTTCGTTGATAAACCACGCGATCACAAAGGAAATCAGATACCCGATCGGGCCGGTAATGACCGCAAAAAGCAGTGTATTGGCCAGCGATTTGACAAATATTTCATCATCCAGCAACAGACGCATATAGTTATTCAATCCAACAAAATGCGGTGTTTGAAGCATATTATAGTCGGTAAAAGAGATCACAACGGAAATTGCGATGGGGATTAGCGTGAAAAAGATAAAAAACACAAACCAAAAGCCAAGCATCAGATAACTTTCGGTATATTTCCGTAAAGACTGTCTTTTAGCTCTTTTCATGTTAATCCTCCAATCTTAATTCTTTTCGCTTTCGGGTCAGTTCCTCGTTGATATCGTTGTCGTAACGGTAGATGACGTCACGCGGACTTTCGTACTGATAAACGACTTTTCTGAAAGCGTTGTTCAGGTTGCGGGTAATATAGTAATGGATCGGTGAAAGCGGGATTTTTTCGACCGCTTTCCACTGTTCTTTCAGCGCGGCGAGTTCCGCGCCGGACCAGGAGATCTTATCCATTACGTTGATGTTGGCGGTTTGAACGCGCGCGGAAATACCGACGCGGATTTCTGAATAGAATGAGTACCGTTCCTGAATTTCATCCGACGTGAGCCAGTCGACAAATTTCATAGCGGCGGCATAATCGGAAATATCCTTATCCTTTTTCCGGATAATGGCAACACCCGTCAAAATGTTGCTGTTCTGCGCACGGTTCAGTTTCCCGTTTGCGTCAACGGTTCCGGGAATGGGCGCCATGGCAAAGGAATTTTTGATTTCGGGTGCACTGATGGACACCGTTTTATAGAACGTATAGTCCGAAATGACCACCGGCATCTGTCCGGTACGGAAACGGTTTACGGCGTCGTACGATTTCGGGATGCCGTATTTGGTGAACAGTTCGGTCCATTTTGAGAAAGCGTTTACCGCCCGGATATCGGTTAAATTAGTTTTGGTCATGAAATCGTTATACAGTGAAATACCCGATTGCAGCAGGAACATATTGAAAGTATCCTCGGTGATGCCGATGCCCATCTGCATTCCGTCATTCTGCAACAGATTCAACAACGCGTAGGTTTCGTCCCAGGTGTTCGGAACACGGTAACCGCGTTCCTTGAACAGATCGGTACGGTAGAACATCATCTGGAACGACTGCGTCAGCGGCAGTGCGTACAAAGCACCCTCGCGCCGGAAAGCGGACGTGGCGGACGCATGGAACCGGGACAGGATTTTTTCGTTGTTCTGCAACTGATTCATATCGACCAGCGCGTCACGGTAATAAAGATCCGCGATGTTTTCACCCGTCAGATACAGCGCGACGTCGGGCGCCCTGCCCGAAGCGACGGCCGTCATGATATTGGTGGTGACCAAGGACAGTTTTACGGGAATACCCGTTTTTGCCGTAAAGTCTTCCTTGATCAGTTGATTCAAAACCTGCGCCTGATCGCGTCCCAACGAGATCCACGCTTCAAGACTGTCGGTTTTGCCGTCGCTCATCGAGCTGTAATCCCCGACAAACGAATACAAAAACGATTTGAATCTGAATTTCAGTCTTTCAAAGAATCCGCTGTTTTCCACGGTAGATTTTGCCCCGGCGCAGGGCGTGAACGTGAAATAATCCATTTCAAGCGGTTGTGTTTTCATGTTGGAAAGAACCGCTGCCAGGTCATACAGCTGACTTCTGAAATATTCCAGCTGTCCGGCGATATCCTGCGGTTTTTTCGCCATTTTCCGCAGCAGTCTTGCCGCTTCTCTGATCCTTGCGATCTGGGAACCTTCGTCTTTATCGCTTTTCAGTTTATTGATGATCGACGTCAACTTGTCGGAAGAATTTTCAAGCGTCTGCGCCAGATCCGGAATGGCTTCGACAAAGTTATAATCGCGGTTCAGGTCGGCACTTTCACCGACGATGACGTTGATCTTGCCGGAAAGGCGGTTGAGGTTATCCAAAACATTTTCAAATTGAAGAATAACGTCCTGCAAAGAATCCAGCGTTACCTCGAACCGGACGATATGTTTACCCTTTTCAAGATAAATTCTGTAATCTTCCTTTTCGTTGCCGACGGTATCGTTTACAAACTTATTTGAAGCCGCAAAGTAAACGCAATTCAATCCGTCGAAAGGAACGCTCCCGTCGATCATGATCTTTCTGCGGGAAGTGATACCGCCGATGGTTCTTTGACGGTACCGCACGTTCAAATAGTAAAAACCGCTTTCCGGAACATCCACTTCATACGAGATCCATTGCCCGGATTTTGCCCATGAGGAGCCACCGATCAAATTATACATAATGACCGACGGACTGTTGGGGCTGATATCGGGATAAGTCCTGTCGTAATTGACCGCGATTTCCAGATGACTTTTTTCGTGTAAAAGTTCGGCTTCCGTGGTTATTTCGCGGTCGGCCGTGTCCTCTTTCCCCTTGTTGGTTTCAAGATAGTCGGCATAGCTTTGCGTTTTTTCGACCTTAACGGCGGAAACGTCCTCGATCTGTATGCCCTCTTCGATCATGAAAACGGAAACGGTGTGTTTGCCGGCTTTTAAGGCAAAACCATTTTCCCGGTTTTCCCCCTGCGGGAAAATCTGTTTTTCCTGCGATCTCAAAACTTCTTTCGGCGTGGGTGAAAGTTCGTTGCCGAAATCG
>JAZRWX010000242.1:0-14085 GCA_045599905.1 Acutalibacteraceae bacterium | reverse complement strand
CCGGCACGTTACTGTCGTTCAATACAAAGTTACCTACTGTATTGTACGCGGTACTCATTTTACCGTCAGACGGCCAGCGCAGAACTGCCATCAACTGGGTTTTTTTACCGTCAGCCGGTTTTTCGGCAATCAGATCACCTTCCGCCGGTTCGACATAATAATCGAACGAAAGACGATAACGGTCACCGGCTTTTACTTCGTGTCCGCTTTCGGCCAGACCGACCCACTGGGCAAAAACAGCGAAAGCAAGCGGTTTGCCGTCACGGCTCTTACCGTGCATCTGTTTCAACATCAGTTGGTTCTTGACCGGAATTTCCTTTTCATCATCCGGTTTAGTCGGATCGGTCGTTCCGGGATCGTCTTCTTCCTGTTTTTCTTCGGGGAAACGTTCGGCTTTCGGCGGATACGAATAATGTTCATTTACATACTCATCCTTTTTGGTTGGATGATAAATCTGTAATTCACCGGTATCCTCGACCCATTTTCCCTCATAGTAAATACGGAAATTCTTGACGAAAACATCCGTGGCAAGATTATCACGAGACATGATTGCAAATACCAGGGCACGATCTTTGGCGATTTCGATCGATCCATCAAAGAAATGATGACCTGCGAGCAATGCGCTTCGTCCGGTCGAAGAATCGCTGACCGGCTCCCAGGCAATGGATTCACCGACTTCGACAACATTGTCGTTCGCCATGTAGTATTCAAACGTCACACGGTATTTACCGGCCGCGGTGTTCGGCTTTTCATAGGACAGCGAAGTATATGCTTCGTCGGCCTGGAAATGGTAGATCGGCGTCGGGATCGGGATATCGTCGTACACAACGGCGGTAACTTTTTCAGAAGCAGCATTTTGTGCGGCTTCCTGAACGGTCGGATAATCCAGCCAGTTCCCTTTTTCGTCTTTGAGTCTCAGATTCCAGACATAAAGATCGCCCTTTGCGCCGGCTTCGATCTGTGCCGCCAAATTGACCGTGTCGCCCAAATCCGCTTTTGTAAGGGTTTTATGACACTCCATAACTTTTGCGGTGGCGGTTTCAAATTTACTGAGTACCTTCGGTTTAGCACCGGGTTCGTTGACAAAACTCGCCGAATCGTCTTTTTCCGGCACCAGATAATTGAAAGAAATCTCAATTTTTTCATCGTCACCGAGTGCGGTATCACGGTTGTACAACAGAACGGACGTCGCCTCACTCTTCGTTGCCGAAATTTTCAGCGCATATACCGTTCCGGGGAAGTCAATATCACCTACCGTGACTTTTTCACAGCCGAAATTGGTCATAACATAGTCATCCTTACGGGTGACGTCCACACCGTCACGGGTGACGACCAGATTGGCAATATATAATTCCAGTTTTGCGGAAGATGTCTGCTGAATACCCAGTCGAACAGAGTATGAATTAGCCGAAATCGAACCGCTGAAACGATGAATGCCATCTGCCAATGCAGCTGTATTGGTTGACGCGTCCGCAACATCTTTACTGTTTTCCAAATCACGTACGCTTGCCTTACCGCTTGCCAAATAGTAATCAAACGTAATACCATAGGTATGACTACCGCTCGAAATATCTAAATAACGGTTTGCAAAAAAGGAATTAACGGTTGTGCCGGTAATTTTGAAAACCTTGGTGTTGCGGTCCTGCATATCCAATGCAACCGGAGCTTCCGGCAGATCACCAACGGTAATGGTCTTATTCGTTGCGCCGTACTGTCCCTTAAAGTTCAGTTTCTGCTGGACATCATTCAATACAACAGAGAGATTCCACAGATAAACCTTACCAGGGTTCGCAGTAGCGTCCTGACAAATATACAGCATAACGTTGGTTCCGTCGCAGTCAATCGTTTTGGAAAACGTACCGCGAACACCGTTATTTAACTGACCCAAATTATCAGAGCTTTTTACATAGGTTTTAGCGCCGCACGGAACATAATAGTCAAAACTGACCGTCAGCGTTCCGGTTGGTTTACTTAAACCTGCAAAACGAACGTTACTGTCAGCACTTGTGCAGGTACTGAAATCCAATTCGTATGCGGGGTCGCTATCCCCTGCTGCAAGCGAAGTCATAGCCGCACCGACCGGCACCAAAATCGCACCGATGATACAAACGGCCATAATGATCGCCAACACTTTTTCAGAAATTCTTTTCATAAATATTTTATTTCCTTTCAATAGGACATTGAAAATCATCTGAATCATTTCAACATCAACGCCGTCAAAACAACAGGCGTCTTTCGGGGTGGTACCGATCGGGGGGTTTCCACCCGATCGGTACTGAGTTATGCTAAAAAGCAGCGGACAGATTACTGAACATAATAGCAAACTGCATCATAGTCGTAATCCATCTCCATAATGAATTCAAAATCTTCAGCATCTTCCGGAACAACATAGGACGAAATACTGTTCGCTTCGTTCGAAATGCGTGCAGTATCAGATACCAAATAAACATAGGTGTTTCCGTTGAAAGCTGCATTCAGGGAACCGTCATTCAGGTTATAGCCGTAGAAAATCGAACCGTAAGAGGTATCCATAATATTGTTTTCAATGACAAAGTTATCACAGTTATAGTCATACGGCCAACTGGTAATATGAGCAATAGCTGTTGCGTTAGATCCCCAGAAGTACGGATCCCAATCTTTATGGTAGTTCAGTGTGGAAGGATCAAAATGTCCATCGCCGTTCCGCCAACCGGGCTTGAAGTGACCGTAACCGGCAAAGCGGAGCATATTTCCAGTGTAGGAAATGTTCTTCATCTGACCGCCCGCGGTATAGGTTTCATAACCGCCATCATCACTCTGGCGCACCCAGTATTCAATACTGTAAGCACAGTATTCTACCAGGTTATCCTTAATCGTGATGTTCTGTTGAGTCGGAGAGGCGGTACCCTGATGGGTAATACCGGCATCGTAACATTCGTAAACCCAGTTGTTCTCAATGGTTACGCCGTCACAAGATTTCCAGATTTCGATACCGTTACCATAGCGTGTTTCAGTATCTTTTTGAACGCTGCCGCCGATGAAGCCGACTTCACAGTTACGGATAACGATATTGCTGAGAGCGGAAGTACCGGCTTTCAAGGAAATGCCGTGTTCGCCGCCGTACTTGATGCACAGATTTTCAACAGTAACATTCTTGATGCCGGAGCCGTTTACGATATGACCGGAACCGGCCATTTCAATACTGTCAAAACGTTCTGCCGGGCTGACGCCGGTTGCGCTGTAAACATATACACGCTGTTCGGTCTGATTGTACCAGAAGTCGAGGTCATCATACGGATAAACACCGCCGGCGTACACATAGTTTGCGTCAACATAACGGGATTTAAGTTTATTGCCCATTGCATCGCCGTTATCGTAGATGATATTGCCGATATCGGTAGTTTCGGGCGTGGCACAATACCAGATATCTTTTCCGGCAACACGGGTCCAGGTTTCGGTCGCATAATTCTTGGCGCTGCCGAGGATCTTCGGCTTATCACCGTTACCGTATGCACCGTAGGACACATTGCTCTTGAGGGTCAAGTGACCGCGGAAAATGCTGCCGCGTTCGAACAGAACGACGGAAGTGCCGTGATAGGTTTTGCTGTTTACTTTTTCAAGGGTCTTCCAAGGAGTCGTCGGAGAAGTACCGTTATTGGAGTCACTGCCGTTTTCGGAAACGTAATAAACGGCACCGAGGGAGCTTGCCTTAAACTTCGAGTCGCCGCTCATAACGATTGCTTCACGCATTTCGTTTGCCTGAGCGTCAAACTGGCTGGACATATTGCCGACTTTGATTTGTGTATAGAAAGTGCCGAGAATGATTTTCTTGATCAGTACGATATCAGCGGCGTCAATAAGTGTATCTCCGTTGACATCAGCGTTGGCAGTAACCAAAGCAACATCTTCATCGGCAATGTGTTTCTTCACGCGGACTAAGTCAAGAACGTCTACAACACCGCTTCTATCCGCATCACCGGCCACAACCGGAACCGGGATATCCGAAGATTTCACACGGGTGACGGTAACGTCCGGGGTACCGTTGGTGGAATCGCTGAATACTTCTACCCCGTCGATATAGAAATGATAGTTCCAAATATAAACAACGGCCTTCGGCGGAGCTTCTTCATCACCGTCGTGCTGGTGGACGTTGTTCTGAATTGCAGCGGTAATAGCATCAGTATTGGAACCGCCCCAGTTTTCTAACGGACCGACAAAGGTGCCGTCAAACGAACCAACACCGGAAAGTGAATCCGTTCTGTCTTCACGTAAATAGTGGTTAGTGCCGCCGGGACCTCTTGCACCGGAACTTGCAGTGACTATTACTTCGGCACCCTTGGTTGCGACGTAGTAATCGAAGGTTACCCGAGCTACCGGCGAACCGGTCTTCGGGAAATCGTATGAAACCATGGGTGCGTAGGTCGGATACTCATCGCTGGTGCAGGTAGTGAAGTCGATCTTATAAGCGTCATAGATCGGAACTTCTTCCAGCGGAATGGCTTCATAAGAAGCGGAGCTGTCACGGATTTCGTCAAAGACTTCTTCGCCGTCTTTTTTCACGCTGATGTTCCAGACATAAACTTCCTTTGCGGCGTTATATGCATCGAACATGGAAACGGTCGGGCCGAAATAACCGACTGGAGACTTTGAACCGTCCATGGTCAATGTACCGGTAAAGGTATGCAGACCGGCTTTCAAATCACGAACACGGGTAGTATTATCTAAAATATCACCCTGCGGCCAACTGGTAACGTAATAAACGCTCTCGTCAGTACAGTAGTAATCGAAGGATACTTCGTACTGAGTGCCTGCCGCAACACCGTTTTCGGAGTAAAGCATCAAACCGTCATACGCCGCACCGCCTGTAATCTTATAGGCAACATCGCCATCATCGGTCTTGGGCGTATAGTTCGGGTCGGTCTTCGGAACAGGAGCCAACGAAACGGAAGCACCGTTATCGGTGGTCACTTTCAAAGCGGCATCGGTAACAGCTTGTTCGTAAACGACCTTGCCGTTGGAATCCTTCAAAACGATATTGTCAAAATAGCCTTCAAAGCCGGCAAATACATAGAATTTCAGCTGTACACTGGTGCTTTCGGCGGTAAAGTTACCGCAGTTGGCACGGAACCATTCACCCTTGGTGAACAAGCCGCCATCGGTAGAAAGCCAGCCCATTGCATATTCTTTGTTACTGTCTTTCACGCGGAAGTTGAACGTCGGGTTGGTGGGACGGAAGTCCTGCGCATAAATAGAAGCTTCCATCGTATAGGTTGCGCCGACCTCACACGGAATCGCCTCACTGAAAGTGAAGGTGGCAAACTCAGAATCAATATTTTTTGTGTCAAAATAAACGCCGTAATCACCGTCAATGACAGGTTCTTCGGGCTCTTCGGGATCCTCTGGGTCCTCCGGAACTTCCGGTTCAGCATGGGGATCAAAAGTGGTATCAGCTGTCGGTACAGGTGCGGCATAACCGGTAGCACCGTTATCAACCGCCACATCAATAGCAGTATCAACAGTCTGCATGTAAATGATTTCGCCGGTGGCAACTTCTTTAACAGTAATATTATCGAAGTAACCGGTAAAATCCGGGAACACATAAAAACGGACATGACCGTTAGAATCGGTCGGAGTAAAGGTTGCACCCTGAACACGGGTCCAGCCGCCCTGAGCAATTTCACCGTGGATAGTAGAAAGCCAGTTGTCGCTGCCGTAATCAGTCCAAGGATCACTATTCCCTACACGGAAACTGAATTGAGCGCCGCCCTTTTGATTAAAGGATTCGCCGTAAACGGAAAGTTCCAGTTGATAGGTCTTGCCTGCTTCGTACGGAATTTGATCGTGCAAAGAAACGGTGGCAAATTCATTTGTTAAATCACTTTGCTTAACATTGACGTAAATACCGTAATCTGCTTTACCCGGACGCATAGCGTTCGTGCCCAAAGCGTCGTCAACGTCCCAAATGGTCAACTTGGTAACGGTGGCATTGTTGCCGGCAGAACCGGCTACATAGGTAATCGCGCCGGTATTATTATCAACATAGCGGGTATTCCAGACATAGGCCTCAAAGGTTGAGTCTTCGGCAGACAAGAAGTTGATAAAATACGGAGCACCTGCGGTGATGTCCAAAGTTTTGGAGAAATGACCCTGTGTACCGGCATTGTAGAATTCATTTGTATCCGGAACAGCAACACCGTTGGTTGTCCCGACCTGTGCCAAGGCACGACCGGATGCGACATAATAATCACATTCAAAAGTGACATTGGTATTTGCCGACGGATACAGCGCGGCAGAAACAGTGTTAAGACCGTTCCAAGCGGTGGTGCTTTCAACCTTGAAAGCATCGAACGGAATCCCGCCAAAGGTAATGTAATCCAGGAACGCACCGTTCTCACGGATGGAAGGAGCTAATTCCTCACCGTTTTTGAAGATTTTAACATTCCAGAAATACAGTTCATTGCCGACTTCATAATTCTTGCGTAAAACAATAGAAGGTGCTACGTAATTCTGTGTTAATGTAACTTCACCCTCAAAATGGTGAATGCCCGGCAAAAGATTACAGGCCGTTTCAGCATCGTTATTGCAGGTAGCCATAACGTCTTTGTCGCCGATTTTACCGGTCAAATAAGATTCGGTATAAAATGCCGAATTATCGGAGCCGGTATAGTAATAATCGTACGAAACGGTCATTACGTCATCTGCGGCGAAAACGTCACTGCTTTCGTACAAGACGATACCTGAATATTGTGTACCATCCATAATACGGTAGGCATACGCACTCGTAGCCAGTTGTGTGACTTCGTCAGAAATGGGCGTGTTCTCTTCTGCTGACGCGGAAATAACGCCAAGACAGGTAAAAACACTGCAAATCATACAAAGTGCCAATAGAATGCTAAGTACTTTTTTCATTGTGTCTACTCCTTTTATAAATTTATAACTATAAGGCGATACCCGCCTTTGAGTCCGAAATGATAAAAAAGAATGACGGATTATTTAGTTACGAATAAGATCTGTTTTGCTTCGGGGTCGATCGACGTAACTTCGGCCTTCATCAGATCCAGTGTAGTGATCAGAACGGTGTAATTCGGGTTCAGTGAGCCGCTTTTACCGTAAACGCACGGAGCAGCCGCTCTGTCATTAAACAGTTTTTGCACCGGATAGACCGTCTGTAAGCAGTAATAATTTCCGATCAGCGGATACGTTCCGGCATTGATCTGTGCAAGGCGGTCGTCTTCATCCAAACCGGTCAGATCCGTACCAACGACCAGATAACGCGCAGACGTATCAAAATAGTTGCCCGTAACTTTGAAATTACTCAACGTGGCGCAGCGATGCGTCCAAATCTGCATCGTAGCGGTACCGGAATCAGTTGCCAATTTTCCGCCGGTACGTTTGGTGCTCGGAAACAGACCGTATCCCGAAAAACGAATCATATTATTTGAGAACGTCTGATTAACGGTTACACCGCCCAGATTGAAATATTCCAAACCGTAGTTGGTATATTCGATCAAGTTTTCATTAAATGTGATATCCCGCATAATACTGAAATTATCAGAAGACTGATACTGATTGGTTATGCCGGTATCGAAGCATTGATAGGTCCAGCAGTTTTCGACCGTGATATTTTTGCAGTTGCCCCAAAACTGGATTGCGTTGCCGTATCGGATCGTATCGCCCAACAGACAGCCGCCGATAAATCCGACTTCACAGCCACGGATAACGATGTTCTGAGCACCGCTGGCAAAAGAAATACCATGTTCCCCACCGTATTTGATGCAAAGATTTTCAATGACCATATTTTTGGAACTGCTGACCATATTCAAAACGTGGCCGTTACCAAGGAATTCAATACTGCTGTATACCTTTCCCGGATTATCGTGGCACGTCAGATAAACAATATGGTTCTTGTAGCAGAAGGACGGCTGCTGTGTACCGTCGGCGCCGATTTCCTGAATTTCTTCGATCGTCGTAATAAAATCAGCGGCCTTTTTTCCGTTGTCAAAAATAATGGAACCAATCATGCCCTGTTCGGACGGAACGTTGATTTTCCACAGATTTGTTCCGCAATGTTCCCATAATGACGGATCGGCATAGTTCTGCAAGCTGCCGTAAATACACGGTTTCGGACCCTTGCCGTACGCACCGAGCGAAACACCGCTTTTCAGCGAAAGATTTCCGCGATAAACACCGCCGCGTTCAAACAGAATAACGTCGCCGCTGCTTGTCATACGGTTAGCCGCGGTCAAAGTCGCGAAAGGTGCCTTTTCTGAAAAACCGTTGTTTGAATCATCACCGCGGTAAGAAACGTAAAAAGTATTATGTCCTTTTTCCGCTTTTAAGGTATCCTTTGTGTTCAGAATTTTCTGACGCAATTTTTCAGCCGTATCGTCAAACGGGCTGTGCATTCCGCCAAACAGCGTCGCGGCATTGCCAGTAAACGGCTTTTCAAATTTTCCGGTATGGATGATCCCTTTTTGTGCAGCGGGTTTGTTGCCCGTATCCACGGACGTCGAAATTTCCGAACGGGTACTGTCCGCATCGGTACTGACGGTACTGATGACCGTCTGCTGTTCACTTGGCGTTGTATCATGCGAAACATCTTCGACAGTGGAAGTTGCGGGTTGACCCGGTTCATGTGCGCCCTCTAAATGACTGGACGTCACTTTTGATCCGTTGACTACCGTGTCGTATTTAACAGAGACCGGAAGCCGTTTGCAAGCGGTCGCACCGAATACAAAAAGCAAAGCCGTCAATACAGCAAATATGCGTTTTTTGTTCATAGCAATTCCTTTCCGTCCTTGAAACATCGAACCGTCTTCGGGGATTGATCCACCAGCCGGATCTGTGAAACGAATGTATCCTTGTCGGAAGCGGTATAGGGCTGATTACGGTCCCAATACACCGTCTGACAATCTTTTCCGCAGAAATCCTGATAATAAGAATTATTCCGGAATACTACATCCGCGCCGGCGGTATACGGATTACCGTAATAAACCAAATACCAGTCGGAATTTTCAAAAATATTATCTTCGATAACAAAATTCTGCGACAAATCATCGTACCACCAACCGCATATCGCCGAATTGGCTTCCGGATTAGGACGTTGTTTTCCCCAACCGTAACCAACATTGCGAATGATGTTACCTTGATACAGCACGTTTTTCATCATACTGTCAGCGCCTTCACGGATGAAAAATTCAATACCGTAACAGCAGTTGTCGATCAAATTATTACAGAAACGAATATTATCATGACGCCCCATTTGGCCCTGATGAGTCAGCGCGGTATCATAGCATTCATAAAGATAACAATATTCGACTGAAAAATTCACACCGTTTTCCCACAGCTCAACAGCATTACCGAAGCGTACCGTGCCCGATAAATAACTGCCGCCGATCCAACCGATTTCACAGCCGCGGATCGAAATGTTTCTGACATTGGAACCCATCGCGATTCCATGAGCGCCGCTATAACGGATATCCAGATTTTCAATAACGATATCCCGGACACCGTAACCGGAAATGACGTGGAATTTCGGGCAAAGTTCGATTTCGGAATATGCAAGCGCCGGATTCCCGGTGTGTTTAAAATAAAGATCCCCGGTCGGCAGATCATAATAATAATCAAACTCACCGTGTACTTCACTCAAACTCGCCTTTTTGAAACCGACGACCTTACCCTCATCGCAGTTGATCTGCCCGATATCAGACATCGGCTGATCCAGAAAATCACGCACGTTGCAGACCCAAAGGTCATTTTCGTTTTGCCGCCAAAATGACGGATCGGCGTAATTAAATAAAGAGGCAATCAGGCAAGGTTTTTCCCCTGTTCCGTAAGCGCCGTAATAGCAGCCGTTCGACAGCGTGAACCAACCGCGATACGTGCCGCCGCGTTCAAACAGAATAACCGTACCCGGTTTGAACACGTCATGCATCTGCTCAACTTTCACCAGACTGCGCCATGCCGTTTCAGGCGTTCGGCCGTCGTTTGCATCATTGCCATCAGCAGATACATAATAGTAATGATCGGCCTGAAAAGAACTGTCAGGCAGATTTTTGATTTTTTCTCTAAGCGAATCCGCCAAAGCAGAAACTTCCGGATTCTGCTTTGGCAAAGTTTTGGTATTATTCATAAAGTTATTTCATTTTCGCAACCTGATCAGTTGCTTCTTTACAGGATGCCTTCAAACCGGGGGTGTATTTCTGATCAAGATCGGTCTTAATATTACCGGAAACAATCAATTCGGTAAAGAAACTGCCTTCCGTAAATCCACTGTAACCGTCCGGACCGTCCATCAGCGTGCTGAGGGTGGACAAACGTCTGTATTTCGGATTACGGCACCACTGAACGACCGAGTAAATCGAGCCGTCGGCGGTCGAATGATCGCAGTAGAACTGCTTCATATCATAGTTCTTAACGTCGAGGAAGTAGCGCAGGAAATACGGAACCAGTTCGGCGTTCTTGGCGCCCTGCGGAATACCGTAAGCGTGCGTTTCCGCCATAACGATATAATATTCGGACTGACCCTTGACACAAGGCAGCGGAACCGCCTTGATCGCGCCGGCTTTTTTCTTCAAAGACTTGAACGCGAAGTGACCGTCGCGCAGGTTGATTTCAGAGTCGATATGGAACAGTTCCTTACCGGTGTTGAAATAATCCAGTTCGTAAGCCATCTTGTTATAAATGCCACTCTGATAAGCTTTTGCAATGTACTGCCATGCACGTACAAACTTCGAGTTACTGGTATTGCACGAATAGGTCGTACCATTAAAGGAAACCCACGGTGCGCCGCAGGAGAAAGCATATTCACCAAACGTAGAGGTAATACCCTGGTTGCCTGCCGGAGCCGCCTTGATGAACTTCTCGGCGATTTCGTGCATTTTATCCCAAGTCCAGTTTTTCGGATTTTTCTTCCAGATGGTGTAAGGATCTTCCAGTTTGTATTTTTTGATCAATTCGGTATTGTAAGCAACGATTTCCGGCTGGAAATACGGCGAATCGATCATATTGACCGCATAGGTCTTGCCGTTGAAGGTATAAGCATTCATGACGGCGCGATCCCACGCAGAATCCTTGAAGTTGAATTTCAGGTTATTGACCGGTTGCAGATATTTCGTCCACATCGGGATTTCTTCACGGACACGGACAACATCCGGCGCAGTGCCTGCCGCAACACGCGCGGCAATCTTGGTCGGATAGGTGTCGTAGGCCTCGGTCGTAAATTTGACCTTAATTCCGGTCTCTTTTGTAAAGTTGCTGATGATGGACGGGACCTGAGCAACGTTGTCGATACCGTTCCAGTCCATGATTTCGATGGTCTTTCCTTTTGCGGAAGCCGGAATCTGTGCTTTGAGCTGGGCCCAAGTAGAATTACCGGTATTTGCACCGGTATTGTTATTCTGATTGTTGTCAGCGCCTGTGTTCGCGCCGTCATTTTTATTTCCCTTTGAACCGGCGTTATTGTTCTTATCATCCTTTTTATTGCCGGATTCGCCGTTATTTTTGTCACTGTTACTGTCAACGTTGACGTTGCCGGCGTTCCCATTGTCACCGAAGTCTGCGGCTTCCTCGCCCCATTCTTCGTCCCAGTCATCATCGTCCCAATCGCCGGTATCAATTTTTCCGCCGCCGCAGGCAGCCATGCAGAAAACGATGGACAACGCCAGGAGAATACTTAAAATACTTTTCAGTTTCATTGTGATTTTCCCTTCAAATCTGTTGTGTTGTTTTCGGGTGAACCATTCGATTCACCCGATTGTAAATGTAACAATTTAACGAACGGTAATACGCAATACCTGACCGTTGTTCATAGCATACGGAAGACCGCCGTTGATGTACTGCGGGATGATAACGTCTTCCCCGTCCGGCGTCTTTGCGTGAACCGGAAGCGTATACGCGTTATGCGTATGAGCCGCAAAGAATCCCTTGATCACATCGCCGTTATTCGTCAGAATATCGTAAACCTCACGGGTTTCGGCATTGACATCGGAATAGAGCGCAGAGCCCTTAATGCCGTTAGCATCGGTCTGTCCGGAAGCCAGAAGACCTGTAAAGTTACGGACACTGCTTTCACCCGGAACCTCGAACAAAGCGGTGTGGTTAGTATCAATGGATTCGCCGGTACCGATCGGAATATGGAAGAATACCAAAACAGTGTAGCCATTTTCACGGGCAGTTGCCAAATCGGCGTTCAACTTCGGAATCTGATATTTATAGAAGGTGCTGTTACCGTTAGCCATCTGAATGACCATAACTTTACCCTTGATAACCTTTGAGGTGTAGTAAATGTCATGATCCCAGTTGTCCTGCAGGATCTGCAAACGGGAATCCATCGTGGTCGGATCGGATACCGTTCCCTGCATCTGACGGGTAGCTTCGTGGTTACCCAGAGTACAAAGGATACCTTCGTACGGATTCCAGATCTTCTGACGCATGAGTTCCAAAGCACCCCAGCTGAGGTAGTCGAGGATATCGCCGTTGACGACCATCTGATCAAAATATCCGCCGTATTCCAAGGACTTGTCAAGGTTATTCAGCGCAAGGGTAAGATCCGGCCAGTCACGGTTTTGTATCGTACTCATCAAAGCGGGATTTGCTTCTTCCAGGTCGCGGTCATTATACGTGTTGATGTGAACGTCGTTCAGTTCAACAACATCTACCACGTTTTCGTCATCATCCGGATTACCGTTATCGATGACAATTTCACGGACGTAAATACCGCACTCATCTTTGCCGCCCAACTGATATACATAGTTGTCCGGATCGTCCGGAGAACCGACAATGGTGTAATGTTCTTTATTCAAGTAAGCTTGCTTTTCAGCTTCGGTGTACTTCTGATAAAATTTACCCAAAATGATCTTCACAATGTCGGACAAGTCGCCCGCATCCGCCTTTTTATTTTTATTCATATCGCCGGTGTACATTTCAAACGTAACCGTCGGATCGACGATTGCCTTCTTCATGCGAACCAAATCGCGAACGTCGGTAACAGCATCGTTCGTAGCGTCACCCTTCACGAACGGAATCGCATTATAAAGAGTGGATACTCTGCCGGCGGTAGAACCCGCGGTATTCAGGTCAGAGGTTGTATCATCGACAGAAACATTGATATTCCAAATGTAGAGCGAACCGTCATTACCGCTGATGACCGGAGCAAAGGTACCGGCAGCAGCACCGGTATAAGTATAGGAATGTTTACCGGGTTGCAGGGTTGCACCCAGAACGGTCGGATAAGAATCAGCCGCCGTCATATAATAATCAAAGGAAACGGCAGCAGTACCGTCTGCTTCGATCTGACCGAGTTTCAGTTCGGTACCGGAAGCAAATTCCGCCTTGACAACCGGGATATATTCGCCGCAGATCGTACACATACCCTTATCATTATAGCTATGTACGCATCCCTTCGGGACCTGATCTACGGGAACCTTGGTAATCGTCGGACGGTTGTCGCCGCCCTGCGGACTGAAACCGAGAACATCAACCGACTGATATTCACCGCCGTTGACGGCATATTCAATATCCCAGATATAAACGATACCGCGACCATTACCGGAATCTTCCGGTATGTTCTGTTGAATGGTAAGCGTCCAAGTGTGACCGGAATTCAGCGGAACCTTACCGTAATATTCGCCTTCGCCGTATTCGATCGGCGTAGCATCATAATAGTTACCACCGGCTGTATTGGTGGCGATCGTCACAGTTTTGAAACCGGGCATCTGAACGTTATAATACTTGAACTTTACTTCAATCGTATCGGTTGCATTAACGCTGTAATCAACAAAGAAGTAGTTGCCGGGATAGATCACGCTGTCCGGCGTATTGGTAAAGTCAAACTTATAGGCATATTTAATGGTGTTGATCGCTTCAAGCTCTTCAAACGGAATATCGTCATAATACATCTTGGTTGAAACGGTTGATGTGGAAGCTGCGTTCGCAAAACTTGTCGCCTTCGCCATCAGTTCATCGTTTGAGTCGTAAAGACAAATATTCCAAAAATAAATATCGGTAATGTCGCCTTCCTTGCCAACGTCACGAATTGCAACTTTCATACCGTTTTTGCTGGCGGTGAAAGGAATGCTGTATTCCTGAACGGAACCGACCTTATTG
>JAZRWX010000241.1:0-5132 GCA_045599905.1 Acutalibacteraceae bacterium | reverse complement strand
AAAATCTCCCGACTGATGCAGCCGATATTTGACATTTTGGGCACGGTACCGGGATATCGGGAGTATGACATCTCCTTCTGGTTCCTCGCGTTTTTCACCCTGTTTTTCGCCATGATCATCGGCGACGCGGGCTACGGCGTGCTGTTCCTTTTGGGCGCGGTCGGCCTGACGATCAAGATGAAAAAGGTGAACAACGTCACCATGCTGCTGTATGTGCTGTCCGCAGGCACGATCGTCTGGGGCGCAATGACAGGCACATGGTTCGGACTGGAGAGCGCCATGGAGATCCCGGTGCTGAAAGCACTGGTGGTTCCGGCGTTTGCCAACTACCCGGCATACTTCGACCTGAGCTCGACCGACGCGCAGAACAACGTGATGAAGTTCTGCTTCAGCATCGGTGTGATCCAGCTGGCGCTGGCGTGCATCATGAGCATCCGCCGCAAGATCGGTCAGAAGGATCTGAGCTGGCTGGCGGATCTCGGATGGCTGCTGTCCATCTGCGCACTGTATTTCACGGTGCTGTATCTGGTCATCGGTCAGCGTATCAATGTCACCATGGTCGCGGCGGCGGTCGGGCTGGGCTTTTTAATGGTCGTTCTGTTTGGCGGAATGTCCCCGGATAAAAGCTTTGCCGCCGGTCTGAAAGCCGGACTGGGCGATACCTTCACGGTGTTTTTGAATACGATCAGCGCGTTCGGCAATATCATGAGTTATATCCGGCTGTTCGCGGTGGGCATGGCTTCGCTTGCCATCGCGCAGAGTTTTAATGACATGGCTGTCGGGTTCAAAGGGCCGCTGCTGGTCGTCGGTGCGATCATTATGATCATCGGACACCTGCTGAATATCGTCATGGGCTTTTTGTCCGTTGTGGTACACGGCGTCCGCCTGAACCTGCTGGAATTTTCCGGTCAGTTGGGCATGGAATGGTCGGGCACGGCGTACGATCCGTTCAGAAAAACAGAAAAGTTAAAAAAATAATTTTTGGAGGAAATCAGTATTATGGAAATTCAATTTATCGGTATGGCATGTGCGTTGGGTCTTTCGGCCATCGGTTCGGCGTTCGGCGCGGGTTACGCGGCAATGGCGTCGGTCGGCGCGTGGAAAAAATGTTACGCCGCCGGCAAACCGGCATCCTTTATCATGGTCGCCTTTTCGGGCGCACCGCTTACCCAGACGATCTACGGCTTTTTGCTGATGAATTTCATCCGCAGTGCGTTTGAAGCCGGAAGCGCGTCCAAAACGATGTGTATGTTCGTCGGTATTTTCGCGGGCATTGCGATCGGTCTGTCGGCACTGTTCCAGGGCAAAGTCGCGGCGGCTTCGGCAGATGCGCTCGGCGAAACGGGGAAAGGCACGGCAAACTATTTTATCGTAATCGGTATCGTTGAAACGGTCGCCCTTTTCACACTGGTGTTCAGTCTGTTGCTGATGCAGTAAATAATTATGTTTATCGGCGGACAAAGTTTTGACTTTGTCCGCCGATTTTTGCGTTATGCAGTATTAAATAAAAAGATACATTGTAGGGAACGGGTAGCCGAAAGGTACGAAAAAACAAAAGGTAACACCGTAGGGAACGGGCTTGCTCGTTCCGCTTGAACGGTCATTCATTCCCGTGGCGTGACCAAACCGCAGCGAGAATTGCCCGTTCCGTTCGGTTTTTATAAAAAACGGCGGGAGCCAAGCCCCCGCCCTACAAATAAAAAATAATTGCATGCCGTAGGGGCGGGTATTACCCGCCCGACAACATGGTTTCATTTTGAAATAATAATAACCATACCCCATCCGGAACGGACGTACCGGCTTATTCGCCCAAAACCTTTAAGTAATCGGCATACGCCTTTTCCCACGCTTCGCTGTCCTGCGGCAGGTACTGTTTCAAATCGGTCGAATCGGAAACGGCTTTGCGGATGTCATTCAGGTCTTTCAGTTCGCCCAACGCGTAGCACACCACGGCAATGTTGCCCATAACGGTGGCTTCGGTCGGCCCTGCAAGCACTTCCACGTTGCAGGCGTCGGCGGTCAGCTGGCAAAGCAGACGGTCTTTGATGCCGCCGCCCAGCATATTGATCCGGCGGTAGTCTTTTTCACCCAGACGGCACAGCGTATTGAAGGTGTATTTGTATTTCATGGCAAGACTCTGGTAGATGCAGCGCATGATCTCGCCGCGGTTCTGCGGAACGTACTGTCCGGTGCGTTCACAGAATTCGCAAACACGCTTGGGCAGATTGCCGGCGGTTTCAAAGGACGGATCGTCCACGTTGATAAAACAGCGGAACGGCTCGCTTGCCAGCGCTTCTTTTTCCAACTGGTCGAAACCGACTTCAACGCCTTCCCGGCGCCATTGACGGCGGGATTCCTGGATCAGCCACAGACCGATGATGTTTTTGAGGAAACGGATGGTATCGTCAAAACCGCCTTCGTTGGTAAAGTTGGCGGCGGCGGCTTCGTCGGTCAGGATGGGTTTGCGGCTTTCAATGCCGAACAAACTCCACGTGCCGCAGCTGATATAAACAAAATCATCCGAAAGACTCGGTGTGGCGGCAACGGCAGAGGCGGTGTCGTGGGTGGCAACGGCAATGACCGGCACCTTGTCACAACCCAGTTCTTCGCAGATCTCATCGGAAAGATAACCGTAAACGCTGCCCGGTTTAACAACGGGGGCAAAGATATTCTTCGGCAGACCTAATTTTTCGATCAGTTCAAAATTCCAGTCTTTCGTGTTCGGGTCAAACAAGTTGGTGGTCGAAACGATGCTGGCTTCGTCCTTGATCTCGCCGGTCAGCAGATAGGCGAACAGATCGGGCATCAGCAGCATTTTATCGGTCTGTGCCAACAGTTCCGGCTCGTTTTCCTTTAAGTACATCAACTGGTAAAGGGTGTTGATACGGTTGGTCTGTGAACCGGTCACACGGTATAATTCTTCTTTGGAAATGGTCTTGAAAACCTTTTCGGGCATTCCCTCTGTACGGGTGTCACGGTAGTGTACCGGGTTGGAGATCAAATCTCCCTTTTTGTTGAGCAGCCCGAAGTCCACACCCCAGGTATCAATACCGATCGCGTCAAATCCGCCCTGATTGACAGCCTTGGTAATGCCGGTCTTGATTTCGAAGAACAGCCGCAGAACGTCCCAGTACATCGTGCCGCGCGCGATAACGGTGTCGTTGCTGAAACGGTGGATCTCCTCCATTTCGATTTTGCCGTCTTTCAGCACGGCCAGCATGGCGCGACCGCTGGAAGCGCCGAAGTCAAAGGATAAAATGCGTTTCATAATAATACCTCCGTTACGGATTATTTACAGTAATAATATAGCAAAAAGAAAGCGGTTTGTAAAGAAATTTCGGTTCAGGTGAACATCATGTTCAGCCAGCGTATGCAGGCGGCGATCCATTCGGAAACGCAGGCAACGCCGGACGGATAGTCATCCAGCGTTTCATAGTCGGCGGTGGCAAGACCGTGTGCTCCGTACGGGAAGATCCGCATTTCAAACGGAACATTGTTCTTTGCTAATGCCAATCCGTAGCGGAAACTGTTTTCCACCGGCACACAGTTGTCCTCCGCGGTATGCCAGATAAAGGCGGGCGGCGTCTGATCGCTGACCAGCCGGTCGCAGGAGAATTTTTCAATTTCCGCTTCGGTAAAGGTTTCTTTTCCCAACAGATTGATGAACGATCCGGCGTGACTGCACACGGGGTCGGCGCTGATGACGGGATATCCCAAAATGCTGGCGTTGACCGCCTTGCTTTCGGGGAATGCCGCGCGTACCTCGGGGCAGTTGTACGCGGTGGAATAGTGCGCCGCTAAATGACCGCCTGCCGAAAAACCGCAAATGGCGATCTTCCCGGTGTCGCAGTTCCATTGGTCGCAGTTTTTATGAATCATTTCCATGGCCGCGGCAACTTCCCGTAATTGCAGCGGAAAACGCTTTGGTGCGCAGGAATACCACAGAATAAAGGCATTGTAACCCATGGCGGTAAAGCGCAGGGCGATCGGCTCGGCCTCACGCTGGGAACACATCGCGTATCCGCCGCCGGGGCAGATCAGAATACAGGGACGTTTTTGATCCTGACGGTTCATTTCGGTCATGTTATAGGGCAATATCGTTTCCAGTACGGCGACACTTCCGTCGTCTGCAAGGCACGGGAAGTATTCTTTCAAGGTGAATTTCTCGGCTTTCATGGGATCATCCTTTGCTGAATTATTTTTATTCAGTATACCACCCGAAAAGGGGAGTGTCAACACAAAAAGCGCCCGAAGCGAACGGCTTCGGGCGTTGTTGGTCATAACTCTTTTTCGATCATGATCAAACGGTTGTATTTTGCGGTGCGCTCGCTTCTGCATGGCGCGCCGGTCTTGATCTGTCCGGCGTTGGTCGCCACCGCCAAATCGGCAATAAAAGGATCCTCGGTTTCGCCCGAACGGTGCGAAATGACGGTGGTATAACCGCTTTTCTGCGCCAGCCGGATCACGTCCAGTGTTTCGCTGACAGTACCGATCTGATTCGGCTTGACGAGAATGGAATTCCCGACGCCGTTTTCAATGCCTTTTTGCAATCGCGCGGTGTTGGTAACGAACAGATCGTCGCCGACCAGTTGCAGACGGTCGCCCAATCGGTCGGTCAGTTGTTTCCATCCGTCCCAGTCCTCCTCCGCCAGACCGTCCTCCAACGAGATGATCGGGTATTTTCGACAAAGGTCTTCATAATATGCGATCAACTGTTCCGCCGTCAGTTCGCGGTTCCGTTTCGGTTGGATATACCGCCCGTCACGATACCATTCGCTGGACGCGGCGTCCAATGCCAGCTTGACGGTGTCGGTGGAATATCCCGCTTTTTCGATTGCTTCCACGATCAGCGAAAGTGCCTCTTCGTCGGAAGATAACGTCGGGGCAAAACCGCCCTCGTCACCGACTCCGCCGGTGTGACCCCGGTCTTTCAGCAAATTTCCGAGCGTCCGGTAAATTTCACTGCATTGCCGGACACCGTCGGCAAAACTTTCGGCGGCGACCGGAATGATCATGAATTCCTGAATGTCAATATTGTTCGCGGCGTGGGCACCGCCGTTCAGAATATTCATCATGGGACGCGGCAAAATCTGCGCCGCCACCCCGCCCACATAGCGGGACAGCGGCATTTT
>JAZRWX010000240.1:0-3066 GCA_045599905.1 Acutalibacteraceae bacterium | reverse complement strand
GCTGCCGCATTCCATGCAGATATTGACGTTCAGTTCGGCGTAACGGCCTTTTTGCCCGTGCAGATACGCCGTTTCGACCATGGCGGGGTAAAGTTTCATCGGGCAGGCGGAAGCACAGCGACCGCAGCGGATGCAGGGGGTTTGAACGCGCGGCTTGCTGATTTGACCGACCAGAAGCCCGTTGGTACGTTTTTCAATAACGGCGTTCAGATCCGATACCGCGGTGCCCATCATCGGGCCGCCGAAGATCACACGCAGGTCGCCTTCCGGTTCTTCCTCGGCGAATTTCAGCACGTCGGCGATCGAGGTGCCGATCGGGATAATGATGTTGCGCGGTTCATTGATCCGGTCGCCTTCCAGGGTGACGCGTTTGGAGACCAGCGGCATACCGGTCGTAATATAGCGGTACAGCACCCCGATACTGGTGATGTTCATGACGATACAGCCAACGTCGGCAGGCAGTTTTCCGGGTTGAACGATACGCCCCGTCGCCGAATAAATGATCACCTTTTCGGCGCCTTGCGGATAACTGGTCGGCAGCTTCATCAAACGGACGTGGTTTTCCGCGTCGCGCTGATCGGTGGCGATCCGGTACAGCAGTTCAATGGCTTTCGGTTTATTGCTTTCCACCCCGATGATGACCTGCTTTAAGCCGAGCTTTTCTTTCAGTAGATAAATTCCTTCAATAATATCGTTGGAATTTTCCATCATTTCGCGGTAGTCGGCGGTCAGGTAGGGTTCACATTCCGCACCGTTGACGACCAGCGTGTCAATGGTCGATTTTTCGTTCGGGGTCAGTTTGACGTGGGTCGGGAATCCGGCACCGCCCAAACCGACCAGTCCGCAGTTGCGTGCCGCGGCGGCGATATCCTGCGCGTTCTGCACGGGAAACGGTTTCAGTTCGGGGACGGGCGTCATATTACCGTCCGACTCAATGACGATGCAGGGTGTCATGATCCCGTTGATCGGTTTTTCCGCGATCTCTTTGACCGTACCGGAAACGCTGGCGTGGATCGGTGCGCTGACAAATCCGCCGGCTTCACCGATCGTGGTACCGACGAAAACCGTGTCACCCTTTTGTACGCAGGGGGTGCAGGGTGCGCCGATGTGCTGGGACAGGGGGATGGTGACCTGTGACGGCGGCGGCATTACGACCGAATCCAACTCTGCCGTCCCTTTGTGGTGGTGCAGATAAATTCCGCCGTGAATGCGTTTGACCGGACGTAAGATCCGTTCTTTCGTATCCATTTGACATTCATTCCTTTCGGAAACTTTTTACGCGCGATTGTAATTATAAATATTATATTATATCAAATAAAAACTTACAAGTATTTTATCAAATTTTGTGAATTTTTTTCGAAAAAAGCCGACCGAAAATCGGTCGGCAGAAGAATCAGACATTTACGGTTTCTTTTTGGTCTTCAATCAGCGGTTCATCGGCAGGCACACCCTTTTTGCGTGTCACGGCGTTTTTGATCCATTCACCCAGTTTGAAACCGCCGCATACCAAAGCAACGTAGGTGAACAGAATGGCCAGCGCCGGCAGTTCGTAAACAAAGCGGATCGGGATCCATTTCCAGAACAGTTCCAGAATGCTGATATCGTTCGGTCCCCAGGTGTAGAAATAGTTGGCGGTGGCACAGTGCATCACGTTCTGTAAAAGGGCGTTGATCCCCAGCGAAACCACCGCAAGGAACAGAAACGTAACGGTGATAGAGGGCAGGTCTTTGATTTTCGGGCGGTAGAAGTTCAGCGTCGCCAGACTGATGCCGCACACGATGATCAGCAGATGGGTCGCGTAAAAGCCCCACATTCTCGGCAATGCCAGCGAATATCCCGCAAAACCGGCGGACGGGAAGACGCACGCCATTATCGCGCCCAGCGGCGCCAGAAAGAACGAAAATCCCAAAATGCCGCGTTTTTTGGTCAGTACCCCGATCGGGATCATAATCATGTTGATATTGCACAGGTGCAGCGGCAGTTCACTCCACCAGCTGAATCCGGCGACCGTGGCGTATTCTGCGTCGATCGACAAAAAGTATTTATAGATCCAGAAAATAACGATGTTGACGGCGCACAGCCCGATCAGGAATACTTTTTTGGCGTGTTCCGAAGCGTTTCGGAACAGCAGACCGATCAGTGTGATCGTCAGGACCGTACAGCCGAACAGTATAAAGAATAATCCGTTAAAAGGTTCCAGTATCATATTTTTTCCTCCTTAAAATAGTAGAAGATATTGACAACGGCGAATGCAAGAAGCGCCAGCAGGCACCCCACGACCGAGTCCGCGACCGAGTGCTGCTTGACAAAGACGGTCGAAAGGCAGATCAGCACGGTCAGCACGGCGGAAGCGATCCGCCAGCCGGTTTTCTTTTTCAGCGGTCCCGAAACGAAGACCGACAGATGAATGGCGCAGGCCTCGTAACAGTGCAGACTGGGGAAAACGTTGACCGAATCTTCGCTGCCGTATATCAGCAGGCAGAGCCGGGTGAACAGATCTTTCCCGGTCAGTACCGGACGAAAATCGATCCGGGTGGGATAAATGATAAACATCAGCGTACAAAGAAGCATTCCGGGGAACAGGATCCACGCCTGCTTCGTCATGGCTTTCCGGTCGGTCAGATAGACCGCCAGCAGGCCCAGCGGAATATAGGCGAACCATAAAATGTAGGGGATAATAAATTGCTTCACAAACGGGATCTTGTCATCCGCCGGCACCCATACGGTATGGTAGTGCAACGGGAAAACGTGTTCGCTGATAAAATAAAAAAGTCCGATTGCCGCCCACAGGGCGAAATACAGCATTTCTTTATGGGTCTTGATATATCGGATCAACTCATCACCACCGGATGTTTATTTGAGATTATGAGTATACCATATTTCGACACGGTTTGCAACCCACCGAAAATTCCCCGGATTTCCTCACTGTATGTGTTACAATGATGTGTGACAAAGAATAAAAAAAGGATAGCGAATAGAGCGAACCTGTGTTAAGGTAGAGTTGTCGAGACAAAACCGAAAGGCAGGTCACCCTATTCGCTATGAATAAGATAACACAAGATATGC
>JAZRWX010000239.1:0-7059 GCA_045599905.1 Acutalibacteraceae bacterium | reverse complement strand
CTGCAAAAAATACTTATATGTATTCTGTTCCAACAGATTACTTTTATTGGAAATTTCGATCATTTTTCACACTCCGTTTTCGCTCTTTGTATTATTGTATACAATGATACAACTGACCACTTGAAAAGTCAAGTATAATCAGCAAAAAATATGATAAATCCGTGAAAAATATACCTTTACAGCCTGGAATCTTCTAAACGGATCTTCATTTGGCTTTGAAATGGTCTTTCCTTGCTGTCAAAAGAAAAACTCCCACATACAGCAACGGACTGATTCCAATTGCTCCAACGCAGGAGTCGTAAATCATTAAGGTTGTTTTCCCATATCCTGATCGCTCTTTTCACAGCGCACGACGATACGTGTCCGCCCGCTGAGCGTACAGGTAAACAGACTTAAATCCCAATCATCCGCGCAGGTCATTTCTTCGACCGCAGTCGGACGTAATATTTCCACTTCAACCACGTTATACTTAAACACATTACCGTCAACATCCGTAAATGATAACGAGTCCCCGATTCGCAGATTTTCGATCGGTCCGAAATGTGTACGGTAATTATGACCGCACAGCACCATATTATTCAAATACGCTGATCCGGAATATCGGCAGGGAGCGATTTTCAGATTATCATAGCTCCATTCGCTTAATATCGGAAATTCCTTCCCGATCGCCGGTATTTTCAAAATACCGATATAGCGATTCCCGTCCACCGTTTTGACCGGCATATCCATATCCGGATTCAGAACATAATCCGGGTATTCCATTGTCTGCGATGACGAAGCAGGATCTGCCGTTTCATCGATCATGGCGGAAAGCTTTTTTAACGCATCCTCCGCCGACTGACCTGCACGCCAGGTATCCCAAAGATTATAACCGGTTAAGCAAAGAGCTGCCGCAATAAGCAGCAGCCCGATTACTATTGAAAAAACGCCTTTTCTCATTATTTCTGTCCCTTACGGCGAACGGCACCGATAATAATGAATACTGCGCCAAGCAGAACCAATGCGGCGACCGGCCACCAAAGCAGTCCGGTTTGAGGAACTTCCTTAGGCGGATTATCCTTAGGAGGATTATCTTTGGGAGGATTATCTTCCGGCGGAGTCTGAGGCGGCGTATAAGTATTTTTGATCAGGTAGGTAATGCCTTCCTGTTCGATCTTTACTTTATAATACTTGCGGACATTAATTTCGACAATATTCCACTGGATCGGATGATTGGCCGCATCATACCGAGGCAGATGTTTCCATGAGTAACGCCAGTTGTTTTCGGCGTTCAATTCAGCCGTGGCATACTCTTCCCCGTTAGCCAAAAGTTTGACGGTAATGGACTCAGGACGTTTTGCTTCCGCGCCCTTGTCTTCCCAGACTTTCATGACTTTAATGGAAAATTCATCATCATGTGTTTTATTTTCTTCAAAAATAAACTTCACATCGACATTCAAATGATAGTTCCATTTGTTATTTTCGGTGTCTATACCCGGCAAAGTGATCAAAGCCGGTGATACCGTAAAGATTAAATCATCCTGAACGAACCGCGTTCCGAGGATAAGATACAGACCGACCGTCAGATCATCACATTCCGCGTTGCCGTCTTTATCGGTTTTAACAGTGGTCACCGGTGTGATTTGATCCATCAGCACATACCCTTGCAGCGTACTGGCCAATGCTTCAAAGTTTTCTTCGTCATCACCGTTTCCGGGCCATTCAACAGGATATTCCGAAAAATCTTTCGTGGCGATATAATTCAGATCTTGATCCAGATCAGCCACGCGGTAAATGCTTAATTCAGCCCCGTTCAGCACGATATTCCCACTACCATAATGAATGGAAAGACCGGCTTTTTGATCCAGGTCAATGCTTGATGCCGCAGACGAACCAAAAGGTACGATCGCCACCAGCATTACTCCGACTAACAGCATTGCAAGAATTTTAGTTAACTTTCTCATACAACAAACCTCCGACAATTTATTCACTTAAATTATTGCTTATTTCAGATTCGGTATTCCGAATCGGTTTTGACACGTTTTTCGGTGGTTTTTTCAAAACAACCACCAACAACAAAATCAGCAGCACCGGGAACGCTACCAGCGGTGCAATGATCAACGGATCGATAATGACCGCTTCCGAGATCACGCGGGCATTGTCCGCCGAATTCCCGGCCACGCGGTGTCCCCGGACCAATAATCGATGCGTATTGATTCCGTAAGGGGTGCAGGTAAACAGTGTACAGTAATCTTTTCCGTTTTGAATCATCAGATCCGCGGTATCATTTGGAAGAACGGTACGGATCTGATCCACTTCATAGGTCAGCTTTTCGTTCAAAACATGAAGTGTAAATTTATCACCTTCACGCAGTTTGTCCAAATCGGTGAAAAGTTTTGCGTTCGGCAATCCGCGATGTCCTGATAATACACAGTGCGTCCCTTTCCCGCCGGTCGGCAAAGACGACCATTCCAAATGTCCGACAGCGACCTGCAAAGTACTGTCGGCAGTACCGTGATAAACCGGAAGCGAAACGTCTAATTTTGCGATCTCGACATAACCGATAATACCGTCAGAAAAAAGATTCAGGCATTTGTCATACCGTTTCTTCATTTCCGCAGATAATTCGGTGGTGTTTTCACTGCCGATCAGATCACGATTATACATGATCGCGTCTTTCCACATTTGCTGATAATCGTTTTCATCAATTTCGGAAACCTGCGCATTATAACGGTTAATGGCCTGTGTTGCGTGTTTGGCGTTCCAGTAGTTGCTGACCGTAGGATACAGCAGCAAGGACAGTCCTACAATGCCAACAACAAAAAGCAATACCGTTGTTAATCTATTCTTTTTCATTGCAGGATTCTCCTCACCACCGCGGTGGGGAGGGCTTCCCCTCCCCGCGCCACGGCAATAAGATCGTCAATAAGATCAGCCCTCGTTATAAACGCGTTTTTTAGCAACCAAAACAACGGAAGCCGCCAGGAACAGAACACAGCCGATAATGACCATCAATTTGGTACCCATACCGCCGGTGCTCGGCAAAATGGAACCGGATCTGTTTTCAACTTCGATCAACGCAACACCCTCTGCATTGTCGGCAGTGGCGTTAACCTTACCCTTGCTGTCAATAACAACTTTAACCGGAGCGTTCAAACCGCTGAATCCGACCGGGGCTTTGGTTTCGGTCAGATAATAGGTATCGGAATCCAGGCCCGTGATCGTGAATTTACCGGTGCTGTCGGTAACGATTTCGGAAATGGTTTCTTCATCGTCAGCGGTGGCAACACGGTAAACATTGGTATTCTCAACAACAAAAGCGATCGGATCGGTGCCGTTTACTTTTGTGCTTAATGTAAATTTCGCATTTTCCAATGCCTGCTTCTGATTGGATTTCATTGTATATTTGAAAACATTGAAACTCCAAACGTAAGTGATCGTCTTGCTGATCGGCGTAACGTTCGCGTCATTTTCATCACCGTAGGTCAAAACGACTTCGTTCGGATTACCATTTCCTGCGATAACGGCTTTTTCATTAACGGTAGCGGTATAGGAAACGACGATTTCGGTATCGATCGGCAGCGTTTCAATATACGCATTATCAAAAGCAACCTCGAAAGTATATTTAATGGAATCGGTCTTTACAGTATAACCGGAATCAACGGGTTTGCCGTCAACAGTCACAACGACCGAACCGGCATTGAAGGTCAGGCCAGCAGACATTTTATCGTGCATGACATAGTTTTCAGCGCCTTCTTTGACCGTGATCACCGCTTGATAGTCAACGATTTCGCCGATGCTGGCATCATTGGTCTCACCGAAAACACTGTTGGAATCTTCCTTAACGGTTTTCTTGATCTCCGTGACCTCATTCTTTTCGTTCAAAGTCTGTGCCGGATTGGTGGTGTCCAATGCACACAGCGAGCCCAGAGAAGAATCGACCAAATAATAACCTAACGCCAGATCCTTTGCAGTATAACTACCGTTTTTCGGCAAATTACCGACCGGAGCAATACTGTTGTTTTTCGCGTAATTCAGTGCTGCTTTTGCAAAAGCGGCAACGTCAGCATCGTCTACCCATTGGGCATATCCGATATCATCAAACGAAACGTATACATCTTTCACAGCGGTGCTGTTCAAAAATGTTTTCCACGCATCGTTTGCCTTATACCGATAAGCGCCCTTATCGGTATCATACATTTCCAAATCCAAAACGCGATAATAAGCGTAAGTCTGACCAGAAACCGGATTGCCGATCGTGATACTGCCGTTCATGTCCGCAGCGGTTCCCGTAGCCGCAAATGCCGGAACGGCAAATGCCATGGTCAAAACCACTGCCAGTAAAATCGCAAAAATTCTTTTTGTGTTTTTCATAATCAATAATACCTTTCTTTTATAAAATTTATGAAATAATTGAACGTTTTTAAACAGGGAGAATCTAAAATATCCCCCTTCCGCTTGATTTGCGCCGCAAAGCAAATCCGCACATCAGAGACGACACCAATAAGAACAGCCCGGATGTCATAATATCCGTCACGCCATCACCGCCGGCGGAAGGTAATTGATATTCATTAAAGTTTTTGACTTTAAGAATATCATCTTCCACAAACAGATAGCGATCCCCATCAAAAGTGGTAATGGATCCGTCTTCGTTCACTTTGAACGGATGTGCGTCGCCCATGGGAAGAAAATCACCCGGAGCATCCGTTTCGTACAGATAATAGACGGTGTTCAAATCCAAATCATCAATAGTCAGCTTGCCTTTGACCGTGGTATAAGTGCCGATTTTATTTTTCAGTCCGGCATCGCTATACAATTCAAAGGTGGCCTCATCCTCGGTGATCAAAATACCGGCACCGTTAACTTTCCACAAATGGATCGGTTTCTTTTGCTGCGGCGGTCCCTCAAACACCAAACTGCCGTTATTTCCTAAATATCCGGTAATTTCTTTGGTTCGTTCGCCGTCATACAAGGTTGTACCAGTCTTGCTTTCGCAGACATAACCGCTGGTTTTTGTCGTATTCTCGGATTTTGTGACTGTTGAATCCGCATAAGCGCCGGTATCAAGATAATACGGGTTATCATCCGTTGGTTTCAATTTCGCAAAAGCGCCTTTTGTCGGATCGTTCTTATCAAAGCGGTTGGTGTAAAACGTTACCGTTTGACCGGCCGGAAGACTGTCGATAGTCTTTTGAGCGCTTTCCGTTAAACCGACCTGATAGATCAAACGTGCCGGCAATGCTTCATAATACCAATTCGCATCCATCTGTACGCAGGGTGAATACGCAGGCAAAACATCATCCGGAATAAACATTTTTACCGTTTGCTGTTCATTGGCATCCGTTGTGACCGTAACCTTGATCTCACTGAGATTTGCGGAAAATCCACTGCCATCTTTGGCATTATAACGGTAATTATAAGTGTATGTCGTAACATTGCCGTTTGTGGATTTAGACGTATATTCGTAAATCCGTCCGCCGTAACTCAATTTCGGTTCGCTGACAAGTTTCATTCCCACGCCGATGGGATCTTCGATCTCAACGGAACTGCGTTTTTGAAGAATAAATCCGTAATTCTTCACCTTCAAGCTGCCTTCCAGAATATCGTTGAAAATCTGTTTTAATTCTTTTTCGCTGATATTCCCGAAATACGCATTATCGGCATAAGAAAAATTCTTATAGGGATTTTGGAGAACCGGAACATTTTTGTTGGTCCGACCTAAAACACTCTCATAACTGTTAGAACTTGCGACCGCCAGATACTGACTGGTTACTTTGTTACCCAACAGATCCCGCAGTTGATGCGCGGTCAGATCCGCATTTTTCGCATCTTCGTTGGTCAAATCCCTGATATTATCACTCGTCGGATTCAACACCGCACGTTTATAATGATCTCCCGTAGCGGATTGCTTTGAAAAATCATTGATACCGTCACTGTTGATACCCATGCCGACCGTAAAGAATTTTGCCGGCTTTTCATAATGAATACCGACCGCATTCTTATAATAGTTCGCGGATAAAATGGTGTAATAGCCCTGAACACCACGGTTATTCGCGATATCCGTATAAACACCGCTGCCGTAATGCGGACCGCTTAAAACGTCCATATAATTACTGGTACAGTGGGTCGGATCCCCATCTGACAACAGAATGATGACCGGTTGACGTACGATCGTATATTCTCGTGCCGATTCCCCGTTTCCGATGCTGACGGAGTAGGTGGTTTCGGTCACCCGTTCAAACATCGCGGCACCGCGGGCAATACCGGATTGCGTGTAGGTACCCTTCTGCTGCGTAGAATCTGTTTTCTGCGTAACTTTGATTTCTTCTGTTCCTTTTATCCTTGTTAAACCGGAAGCGGAATAGACGTTATTATTTTCCAAAACCAGATATTGCCCGTTACTGTTGGCGTTATATCTGTCGATTTCAAGCAAATCCCAAGATCCGCTTGAAAAAACGACAACGCCGACACGGTTGGCTTTATGGTTAGCGAAAATCTGCTTCATGGAAGCGTTTACCGCATTGACCATGGCCTGACGGCGCGTTTCGCCGGTAGCGGTCTCATTGCCCATACTTCCCGAAACGTCCAATACAAACACAACGTCCACCGGTGTTACGATACTGTCCATTTCACTCAAAGCATATTCCTGACCCAATGCTGAAAGCGCAACGCCGAATGTATTAGCAGCGTATTTTTCAAACGCGCCATAGTCGTCGGCTCCGTATACAACAGATTTATCCACAACAACTTTACCGTCGTTCTGTTTAACGGAATCAACCTGTGCCTTTGTCGGTTTTTCAACATCGATCAGACTTTCAAACTGGTCTTCCAGTCTTGAAGTTGCCTTATCGGAATAGGCCTTTCCGGAGGCATCACCGATCTTGGTATCCGCACCGTCTGTTGCATCGGAAGTACTGACATAATCGTCATAATTCGGTTTGGTTGTTTCAGAACCGCCACCGCCTGAACCGCCGCCTTCTTCCGAAGGATCAGTCGGGATCGTCGGCTGATCGACCTTTTCCAAAATGATCATATTCCGAGCAAATTCAATATTTGTGCGCGAAGAATCGGACGTTGAAT
>JAZRWX010000238.1:0-1966 GCA_045599905.1 Acutalibacteraceae bacterium | reverse complement strand
ATCAACGGCGGCATCACGAACGGAATGCCCGTTGTATTCGACTGTGCCGTAAAACCGACACCCACGATCGCCCGTACCCAGAAGACGGTTGATTTTATCCACGCCGCCAATGCGGAAATTCTCGCCCAAGGGCGTCACGATCCGGCGATCATCCGTCGGATCTGTCCGGTGATCGACAGCGTGACCGCGCTGGTGCTTTGTGATTTATTGACCGGGCGCTTCGGGACGGATTATTTAGCGAAAGGAAACGGGATATGCGCTACGGATTGATCGGTGAACATCTCGGCCACAGTTATTCCAGCGAAATCCATGAAGCGGTTGCACATAAACCGTATGAATTGATCGAGCTGCCGCCGGACGCGCTGGAATCCTTTATGAAATCACGCGAATTTTGCGGCATCAACGTGACCATTCCGTACAAGACGGCTGTGATGCCGTATCTGGATGAGATTTCCGACGCGGCGAAAAGTATCGGCGCTGTCAATACCGTTGTCAACCGTGACGGAAAACTGTACGGCTATAATACCGATTTTGTCGGTATGCGCGCCCTCATCCGCCGCGCCGGTATTTCGGTCATGGGGAAAAAAGTGCTGATCCTCGGCACGGGCGGTACTTCTAAAACCGCTTTTTCCGTAATGCAGGCACTGGGCGCCAAACAAATTGTTTTTGTTTCCCGTCAGCCGCGTTCCGGCGTTGTATCTTATGAAGAAGCGTCGGTAACACATCGTGATGCTGAAATTATTGTAAATACCACCCCGGTCGGTATGTTCCCGAATGAGGGAAATATCCCCATTGATCTGTCGGTATTTCCGAATCTTTCCGGGGTGCTGGACGCGATTTATCATCCGCTTCGTACCAATCTTGTATTGGCGGCACGCCGTCGGGGAATTCCGGCAGCGGGCGGATTATATATGCTGTGCGCACAGGCGGTTGAGGCGATCGAGTATTTCCACGGCATCAAGGCGGAAACCGCCGTCACCGATGCTGTTTACGCGCAGTTGTACCGTCAAAAGGAAAATATCGTACTGATCGGTATGCCGACCTGCGGGAAAACAACGGTCGGAAAACGGATCGCAGAATATATCAACAAACCGTTTTTGGATACGGATACATTGATCACCGAAAAAATCGGTGAACCGATCCCGGACTACATTTGCCGGTTCGGTGAAGTTGCTTTTCGTGATGCGGAAAGTTCCGTGATCGGTGAAATCGCTCAAAAAAGCGGATATGTCATCGCCACGGGCGGTGGTGCGGTTTTGCGTGAGGAAAACGTTCAGGCGTTGAAACGAAACGGGCGATTGGTCCTTTTGGATCGCTCGCTCGAAAAACTGTCGGCGCTGCCGGATCGTCCGCTATCCGACGATCCGCAGAAACTGGCGCGTTTATTTGAAACCCGTGCACCGATCTATCGCGGTGCCGCCGATGTGATCGTTTCGGCCGATGAAATCCCGGAAACGGTGGCACAAACCGTATTGCGGGAATTGGAAAAGGATGTATCAGCATGACCGTGACCGTTAAAAAAGGAAACCTTTGCGGTACCGTTAAGGCACCGCCCTCCAAAAGTTATGCGCACCGATTGATGATCGGTGCGGCGCTTGCCGACGGCAGAAGTACGGTTCGCGGAATTGCCGGCAGTATGGATATGGCGGCAACATTGGACTGCCTTGCCGCTTTGGAAATACCGTTTGAAAAAAACGGGGATACCGTTTCTTTTCGGGGCGGTACGTTTCAAAAGAAAAACGGCGCTGTTTTCGCCTGCCGTGAAAGCGGCAGTACCCTGCGCTTTATTTTGCCGATCGCTTTGCTGACCGGCGGTAAATCGGTGTTTACGGGTGCCGCACGGTTGATAGAACGCGGCATCGGCGTTTATGAACGGATATTTTCGGAAAAGGGTATCACTTTCCGGAAAGAATCAGATAAGATAACCGTCGACGGCCGCCTGACACCGGGGAACTACGTTCTTCCC
>JAZRWX010000237.1:0-6603 GCA_045599905.1 Acutalibacteraceae bacterium | reverse complement strand
GCATAGGGCATATAGTTGGTTTCCAGCGTTTCGGTGATCGGTTGTTCGACGACCGCGCCCGCACCGGCAATATACGCGTCGATCAGCGGTTTGGTCGGTTGTGACTCAGGTTTTTTCTTTCTCGGAGCCATGCTCTTTCTCCTTTTCGCAAATTACGAAACGTCCGCTTCGTCTATATAAAGGTATCCGTTTTCGGCGATAAAGTCTTTTCTGCCCTGCAAGTTGTCACCCAGCAGCAGGTCAAACATCTCGGCAGTACGTTCCGCGTCGGCAGGCATGACCTTGACCAGGCGGCGCGTCGCCGGATTCATAGTGGTCAGGTTCATCATTTCGGGCTGGTTTTCACCCAATCCTTTGGAACGCTGTAAACTGTATTTTTCCATGCCGATCATTTCCAGGATCTCACCCTTTTCCTTATCGTCATAGGCGAAATAGGTTTTATCCTTTGTGGTGATCTCGTACAACGGGGTTTCGGCGATATAGACCTTGCCGGCGGTGATGAGCGTCGGCATACAGCGGTAGATCATGGTCAGGATCAGCGTGCGGATCTGGAACCCGTCCACGTCGGCATCGGTACAGATGATAACTTTATTCCAGCGCAGATTATCCAGATTGAAGGTCGTCAGGTCTTTATTGGCTTTGGACTTGACCTCGACCCCGCAGCCCAGCACCTTGATCAGATCGGTGATAATATCGCTTTTGAAAACCTTTTCATATTCGGCTTTCAGGCAGTTCAGAATTTTACCGCGGACCGGAATGATGGCCTGGAATTCAGCGTCACGCGCCAGTTTGCAGGAACCCAACGCCGAATCGCCTTCCACGATGAAAACTTCACGCTGGCTGACATCACGGCTGCGGCAATCAACGAATTTCTGCACACGGTCCACCATGCTGTTGCCGGTGGAAAGGGTCTTTTTCAGATTGATGCGTTCCCGTTCACTGCGTTCACGGCTGCGCTTGTTGACCAGTACCTGCTCCGCGATCTTATCGGCTTCCGCCTTGTTTTCAATAAAGTAGACTTCCAGCTGATGACGGAAAAAGTCATTCATCGCTTCGTAAATAAAGCGGTTGGTAATGGCTTTCTTGGTCTGGTTTTCATAGGAGGTGACGTTTGAAAAAGACGAAACGACCAGCGTCAGACATTCCTCCACGTCGGAAAAGGTGATCTTGCTTTCGCCTGCTTTATATTTCCCGGACTGTCTGATATAATTATCGACCTGATAGAAGAACGCGCTGCGCACCGCCTTTTCGGGTACGCCGCCGTGTTCCAGCCAGCTGGAATTGTGATAATACTCTTTCAGCGGGTGACGGTTGGAAAAGCAGAGTGCCGCGTTGATCTTGACGGTATACTCCGGCTTGTCCTCACGGTCACGGCCGCGGCGTTCGGTCTGCCAGAATTGAAGACCGGTCATTTTCTCTTCCCCGACGAATTCGGAAACATAGTCCCGGATACCGTTGGCGTAGGAAATTTCGGTCGTTTCAAAACGGGTGCCCTGCTGTTCGCGGAACACAAAGACCAGACCGTCGTTGACGATCGCCTGCCGTTTCAGCGTATCAATAAAGTATTCACGCGGGATATTGACGTCGGTAAAGACCTTGATATCGGGTTTCCAACGGGTCTTGGTTCCTGTTTCACGTCCCGAATAGGGTTCTTTTTTCAATCCGCCGACGTTATAACCGTGTTCAAAATGCAGATTATACTTGTAGCCGTCGCGTTTGACCTCGACGTCCATATACTCCGAAGCATACTGGGTCGAACAAAGTCCCAGACCGTTCAGACCGATGGAATACTCGTAATTCGCGCCGCTGTCGTTATTGTACTTACTGCCGGCATACATTTCGCAATATACCAGTTCCCAGTTAAAGGTCTTTTCCTTTTCGTTGTAATCGACCGGACAGCCGCGCCCGAAATCCTGTACTTCGATCGAGCCGTCGGTATAATAGGTCACAACGATTTTTTTGCCGTACCCTTCGCGCGCTTCGTCGATGGAATTGGATATAACCTCGAAAGCCGAATGTTCACAGCCGTCCAGACCGTCCGAACCGAAAATAACGCCCGGGCGTTTTCGCACACGGTCGGGTCCTTCCAACTTCTGAATACTGTCATTGCCGTATTCCGCTGCTTTGTTTGCCATGTGAATACTCCTTATAAACATTCTAAATCAGTATAATTATACACTATATTTTGTGGTACAGTCAAGAAGAATATCGCTTTTATGGGTATTTTTTTAAGAAAGCGCAAAAAAGCGACTTCCGAAGAAGTCGCTTTTGAAGCAAAAGGGATTGAAACTTATTTCGCGGGACGGCTGTCGCGGTAATTGCACCACTTGACCCACAACGGACCGGCGATGAACAGCGAGCTGACACAGCCGGAAAGCAGGCCTGCCGCCATCGGGATCGCAAAGGTACGCAGGGTGGTCAGTCCGTAAATTTCGGAAACCACGATGATGGTGATGACCGCCAGAACGGTGGTGACGGTGGTCACGATATTACGGGTGATAACGCCGGACAAGCTCAGATCCATGTTTTCGCCGACCGAAAGCTGCGGATTGAGTTTCTTGTTTTCACGGACACGGTCGTAAACAACGATGGTGTCGTTCAGAGAGTAACCCAGAATGGTCAGAATGACCGCCAGATAGTTGGAATCCAACTGCAAGCGGAAGATAATGCAGGTGCAGAAAGTGATCAGAACGTCGAACACCAATGCGCACAGTGCGGTCAGAGCCGCCGACACGCCGCCGATCTTGCGGAAACGGAAGCCGACGTAAACCACAACCAGCGCTGCGGTCAGCAGAACGGCGACCAGACTCTTCGCGAAGAAAGATCCGGCGATCGAAGCGTTGACCGAGTTGGAGCTGTACAGTTCCATAACGTCATAGGAAACAATGTTGTTTTTCGCGTAATCCGCACCGGCCAGTACCGACTCGACCTGCGTGATCTCGTCCTGGCTCAACCAGCGTTTGCCGGCAAAATCAATTGCCAGCGCGGTCTTATCATCGGCAGTCTTGATCGCGGTGACCGTGAATTCCTTATCGGTATCAGCCACGAGATCCAGCGTGCCGTTCAAAGCTTCGGCAACCTTTTTCGCATTCAGTTTGCCGGTGTAGGAATAAACGTAGGAATACGGCTTGTAAGCGTGTTCGCTTTCGGCGAAAGCACGGTTAAGGCCCTGATAAATATTCTGCTGTTCATCCAGCGACAACGAGTTGTGACCGACGAACGTTATGGTATACGAAGTGGTATTGCCCTTATTCGTGTTGTCGTAAGTCTTGTTTTCGGTAACGGTAAACTCTTTATCGGTAATGGTTTTGGCAACCGCTTCCACGTCGGCGGAAGTGATCTTTTCCGAGCCGGTATAAGCGCAGGTAACAATGGAACCTCCGCTGAAATTGATATCCATTTCAATGCCGGCGATCAACGCGACGACCAGACTGATCACAAAAATCGCAGCATAGCAGATGATCGCGATCTTAAAAACTTTTTGAGAATTTATTTTAGCCATTTTTCTTACCTCCGTACAAAGCGGGCTTTCTCAACCATTTCAGTTGAGATACGCTTTTCAGCATATACTTGGAAGCAAGAACGCCCATGATCAGGTTGAAGATAACACCAACCAGCAAGGTATAACCGAACGCGTAGATCGAACCGGTGATGGAGGAGCCGAACAGGCTCATCAACGGGGAGAAGATCTTGGCAATCAGACTGTCCGCCGCGCCGAAGGATCCCATCAGCACCAACGAAACGATAACGATGGTGACGTTACCGTCGATAATGGCGGAAAGACTGTTTTTGAAGCCGGAATCAATAGCGCCGTCAATGGTTTTACCCTTTTTGAACTCATCACGGATACGTTCCGCGGCAATGACGTTACAGTCAACACCGACACCGACCGACAGGATGATACCCGCGATACCGGGAACGGTCAGCGTGAAACTGCTGGCGTCTTTGAAGAAACCGGAAATGCAGGCGATGGTACCCGCCAACTGACCGAGCAGAGCCAGCGCGGTAACCACACCGTGCAGGCGGTAACGGGCGATCATCAAAATGCAAACCAGCGCGAAAGCGATCGAACCGGCGATGACCATGACGTTCAGCGCGTTGCTGCCCAACGTCGGCGAAATGATCTGTAATTTACCGCTGTCCGCCTTCAAAGCGAAGGGCAGAGAACCGGCGTTAATGAAATTCGCCAGATCGGCGGCGGCATCCGCGTCTTCCATACCGGTGATCGAAGCGATACCGTTGGTGATGGCGGACTGGACCGTCGGCGCGGATTTCATCTGGTTATCCAGCCAGATCGAGATCTGCTGACCGATCATGCTTTGTGTAGCGGAGGCGAATTTGGACTTTCCGGCACCGGTCAGTTTCAACTGAACGATATAACCGCCGTCATCATCCACACCTACCGCGGCGCTGTCCACGTCTTTCGATCCCTGCAAAATGATCGAATCCGGCTTTTCCAGCGGATTATCGGTCCCCTTACAGAAATAAACGATCGCGGAAGAACCGAGTTTTTCCACCATGGCCTGCGCGTCAAAATCACTTTCACCGGCGGCCCAGGGGAAACGAACGATTACTTCATGTTTGGCATCATCGGTATAAACCTCATGGTCCGTGATTTTTTGCGCGTCCAGACGGTCTTCGATGATTTTCTGCGCGGCATCCATGTCTTCCGCCGTGATGTTCGACGCCGTTTTGTCGGGCGTAAACACGGCTTCAACACCGCCGCTGATATCAATGCCCCAACGGATATCGTTGGCACCCTTGATATAAACTTTTCTGACATCGCCGTAGTAATCGGAGATTCCGAAGAAAGCGGTATACGCCAGCAACAGAATCAAAACCAGAATTACAAAAAAGACCGGCTTGCCTACTCTTTTAGATTTCATTGGCAGATCCTCCAACCTTTTGTAAACTATTGGTATATTATACCGAAAAATTCTCACAAAGTCAATCTATATTTGCCGATTTGCGGAATTTTGCACAAGAAAAATTGCTTTTGCGCCGAAAATCAGGTGCCGGGCATCAGTTTTTCAAGCGCCGCGAGCCGTACCGCCGTGCAAAGCACCATCGAAGCGACCTTGATATCCGCCTCGGACGGATAGGACGGAGCGATGCGAAGATTGCTGTCCTCCGGATCGTTTCCGTAGGGATACGCCGCGCCTGCCGGCGTCAGGATCAGTCCCGCGTTGGCACAAAGATCCTCTACCCTTTTGGCACAGCCGGGCAGAACGTACAGACTGATAAAATAACCGCCGCGCGGATCGGTCCACCGGGCAATGCCCGTTCCCGCCAGCTGCGCGTTCATTTCCATCTTGACCGCCTCAAACTTCGGACGAAGGATATCGGCGTGACGGCGCATGTGCGATTTCAGTTCCGCAAGACCGTAAAGCATCCGCGCGTGGCGCAGCTGATTCAGTTTATCCGGTCCGATGGTCTGGAATTTCAACCGCCCTTTCAGCATGGCGACGTTATTGGGGCTGGCGGCTTCCACCGCGACCCCGGCGCCCGGGAAGGTGATTTTTGACGTTGACGCGAAAATGATCGGCAGATCGGGATTGCCTGCCTTGACACACTCGTCATACAGATTCAGCAGATGATCGCCCTCGTCATACAGATCGTGTACGGCGTAGGCATTGTCCCAGAAAATATGGAAATCCCCGGCGGCAGGTTTCAGCCGTGCCATGCGGCGCACGACTTCGTCACTGTACGTGATGCCTTCCGGATTCGCGTATTTCGGCACACACCAGATGCCCTTGACCGCGGGATCCCGCACCAGCGATTCGATCCGGTCCATATCCGGCCCTTCGGCGGACATGGGAATGGGAATCATTTCAAACCCGAAATATTCGGTAATGGCGAAATGACGGTCGTAACCCGGAACTGGGCAAAGGAATTTACGGTCTTTGACGTTCATCCACGGTTCGCCGCCCAGGCCGTGCGTCATGCCCTGCGCGATCGTGTCAAACATCATGTTCAGCGAAGAATTTCCGCCGACGATCATCAGATCCGACGGCATTTCGAGAATTTCCCCGAACAGGTTTTTCAGTTCCTGCAATCCGTCCAGACCGCCGTAGTTGCGGCAATCAATTCCGCTGATGTTTTTGAAGCCGGTATTATTCCCGACCATATCAAACATCTTTTCGCTCAGATCCATATTATCAAAGCCGGGTTTTCCGCGGGACATATCCAACGACAGATGCAGCTGACAAAGTTTTTCATAAGCGGTTTTGACCGAAGAATATTCGTTCTGCAACTGTTCGGCTGACATTTCAAGATAATTTGCCATATTTATGCCTCCTTACTAACTAATATAATATAATGCATTTTTTCATTTTTTTCAAGATTTTTTTGCCGTAAAATAAAAAAAACAGAAAACCGCCGTGAAATACATCACAGCGGCTTTCCGTTTTAAGGGGTTTGAGGAGAGAATTTCTCCTGTTGGAGAAACCGTACCGTCGGGGTGCGGCTCCCTTTCGGTACAAGTATAGGATACCCGATAATTTTTGCGTTATTGTGAACGAATTATAAATTTTTTGTTGTGAATATTTTAACCGTTTTCCGTTCATAATAATCACAGTCCATGCAAAGGAGAAAAAAACATGA
>JAZRWX010000236.1:0-2970 GCA_045599905.1 Acutalibacteraceae bacterium | reverse complement strand
GTACTGCCCGGTTTTCTGACATGGTATCTCGGGAACAGTCCGCGTGCCGCCGTCTGCACCGTTGTCATTCTTTATACCTTTTACCCCTGTGTGCCGTTCGTGCTGGGTGCGCTGGTCATGCTGCATCTGCTGCTACGTAATCTAAAACAAGGTAAATTGTTTGTTGCGGTCAACACGACCCTTTTGCGCATGATTTCCTGGTGCTGTTTTGTCGTGGCGCTGGCAACGCTGATCGGAGGATGTTTCTATTTCCCGCTGTTACTGATCGCCGCCGTGATGGCACTGGCGGGGTTGATCGTCCGGGTCATTAAGAACGTATTTCATTCCGCCATTGAGTTGAAAAACGAAAATGACATGACGATTTGAGGTGACGGTATGATCATTGTCAATTTAGACGTTATGATGGCGAAACGGAAGATCTCCTCGACCGAATTAGCCGAAAAGATCGGGATCACGCCGGTCAATCTTTCCATTCTGAAAACGGGAAAGGCACGTGCCATCCGTTTTTCCACGCTGGAAAGCATCTGCGAAGTGCTGAACTGCCAGCCGGGCGACATTTTAGAATACCGCAAGGAGGAAAATGAAAATGAATGAGTCGTTTTTAACGCCGCCGATCCCGGAAGATCCCGAAAGCAAGACCGTCATACCGTGGAAAACAAAAGACACCGTTTTCATTCTGCTGTCGGTGCTGTGCGGCATTCTGTTTTCCGCCTGGGCGCTGTTCGGCGGATTTCACCTCGGTTTCACGCTGGCGTATCTTTTTCTGCTGATCGCCACGACCTGCTACATCGGTGTTCGGAAACTCCGCCCGTTTCCGCTGATATGCGGTATTATTTCGGCCGCCGCGTCTTTCCTGTTTTTATGGATCAATGACGGACTGCTGCTTTTTCTGTGGTTTTGCGTCATTTTTCTGCTTTTCGGCATTTACACCGCCGCCCTCGGCGGACTGAAACTGCGGCGCGGATACGTCCTGCTGATCGACGCAATGCTGACCGTTGTGTTCGTTCCCCTGCGTTTTCTGGCGCGGCCGTTCACCACGCTGAAAGCCAACAACCGTGATAACGCGAAAGCGCAGTCGTTGATGCAGATTTTTATCGGTCTGCTGCTGGCGTTCCCGATCATTCTGATCGTGGTGCCGCTGTTGATCCGTTCCGACGCCGCCTTTGAAGGACTGATGATGAATATTTTAGGCAATTTCGGTGAAGCCATTGCCAAACTGATCATCGGGATCGGTTCGGCAATGTTGATCTTTTCACTGTGGTTTGCCCTGCGCAAAGGATTTTTCACACTGCCGGAAGGCAGCGGCGTTCCCCGGCAGGGGATTCTGAAACTGCCCGCCGCCATTACCGCGCTTTCGGTGATCTCGGTATTTTATCTTGCCTATCTGTTTTCACAGTTGGCCTATTTTTTCAGCGCGTTTTCGGGGATCCTGCCCGAAGGGTACGTCTATACCCCTGCTGAATACGCCCGACGCGGATTTTTCGAACTGTGCGGTGTGTGCTTTGTAAATCTGGCGGTTTTGTTTCTGATTTCCCTTTCGGTCTGCCGGGACGAAAACCGCCGTCTGCCGGGGATCATCAAGGTGTTCAACATCGTCATCAGCGTATTTTCGCTGATTTTTACCGCGACCGCCCTTTCCAAAATGGTGCTGTATATCGACCGGTTCGGTCTGACCCGACTGCGTGTTCTGACCGCCGTTTTCATGATCTTCCTTGCCGGCGTGATGATCTGCGTAATCATAAAATCCGCCGCGGCGAAGTTCCCTTATATGCGCTGTATTCTGATCTTTGGGTGCGTGATCGGGCTGGTACTGGGCTTTGCCAATCCGGACAAAACCATCGCCCGGTACAACGTTTCGCAATACCTGAACGGCGGGCTGAAAACCGTTGACGTGGCATATCTCGCCTCGCTGTCGGATGCCGCCGTGCCGGAGCTGGGTAAACTGACCCGCTGTGAAGACGATACGGTCGTGCGGCAGACCTATTACGAAATGTACTGGAAATTAAAGAATTATTACGTTGTTGAAGATCAGACCGTGCAGAAAGAGATCGACCGCAACGGGTTCAGTTCCTATAACGTAACCTGTGATAAAGCAAAAAAGACGTTGTATCATCACCGGGAACAGATCCTGCGGAATTATGATGAATCGTTTGAATACGCGGGAGATGACACCCTGCCGTTTTGACCGGGAACATTAATTGTCATCGCGAGGCGGTACGCCGCGGCGATCCATTACCGTATGCGAAATGATTAAACCGGTGCGTTTATTCCTTTTCACCTTTGGTTTTTATGCAAACATTGATTTATATATGGATTGCTTCGCTGCGCTCGCAATGACACGGTATAATTGTAAAAAGATCAAAAGGATCGCCGAAAGGCGATCCTTTTTGCTGTTTATGGATTTATTTTATTATCCGTGCCGTGCCGTTTACGACCGTGCCGTCTTTCGTGGTATAGAAGCCCTGAACGATGACCGATCCGGCGGCGGAAATATTGCCGATCTCGCAGATCGAAACGTAAATGCAGTACAGGTCTTCGGCAGTGACCACCGCACCATCATTATAAAATCCAGTGTAAACGGAATCCATGGTCAGCTCTGTTGCCACGCCGTCCACCGTAACGCGGAAGCCGACGTTTTGATAATTTTCAATTTCGGCAGTGGTATCAGTCAGTTTCATGATCAGACGGCTGTCACCGTTTTTGTGGGTCTGAATGCCGATCTTACAGTTATTCACATATCTCTCTTCGGTTGTGTTGTAGTGAATGGTGGCAGATAACAAATCATTATTACCTGATTCGACAGAAATCATGTTCCACTGTTCTTCCGTACCGGTGTAATAAACATCGGTCAGTCCCGTGCAACCATTAAACGCCTCATAGTAGATATCTGTCACGCTGACCGGGATCGTGACATTAATCAGTCCCGTGCACTCATTAAACGTATCTGTGCTAATTCCCGTCACGCTGGCT
>JAZRWX010000235.1:0-3708 GCA_045599905.1 Acutalibacteraceae bacterium | reverse complement strand
CGCGAAGAAGTTTTGATTTGCGCCTGCAATGAACTCACCGTTCGAAATATCGGCCGATCCTGCATTGACTTCCATGTGCAGGACGTTGCGATTATTCGGAACGAAGCTGTCAACCGGGAATTTCCAGATGGTGTTCCAATCATTTTTGAACCAGTTGTTGGAACCGCCGCGCGGAGCGATGGTACCGCCCTGTCCCAAGAACGGAACGAAATCTGCGTTATAGCAGTTAAGCAAAACCGGATCGGACATTTCTTCGGTTTGCAGGTACATCGCATTCTGCAAACCGTCAACGATACCGAATTCGCCGACATCCAGCGTACCGTAGTCGCCGCCCAAATGCCGCGGATAAAGTTTGATCTTTTTCACAGCGCCGGACAAAGATGCGGAAGCGTAATTCAGGAAGTTTTTGCAGGGAATCCGGACCCAGCCGTCAAAGCCGGCGGGAATTTCAAAATAGCCGTAACTGCCTTCAAACGCTTCTTCCGTCGTGCCGCTGACCCAGTTGTCAGAAGCGCTGTCGAGCAAATAGTAATCTTTGCCGGAGGCAAGGTTGACCCAAATGCCGCCGTCGGTGATCATGCTCATCTGATTGGCTTCCGTACCGCTGTTCTTGACACGGAAAAGGACCGAACTGTCGTTATTCCAATTCAAACCGTAGGAACCGTTATCAGTAGCGCTGTTGCTGGCGCTTTCGAAAGAAAGATAGGCAAAGTAAGTTTCACTTGCGCCCGTGATCAGTTCGCCGCCGGTAATGTTGGCGGATGCCGGATTGACTTCCATGTGCAGCACGTTGCGGTTGTTCGGAACGAAGCTGTCAGCCGGGAACTGCCAGATGGTATTCCAATCGGAAACAAACCAGTTGTTGGCGCCGCCGCGCGGAGCGATCGTACCACCCTGTCCTAAGAACGGGACGAAATCGGCGTTGTAATAGCAATCGCTGCTAATGAAAGTATCGTCTACATCGGCGTGATTTGACGTAAGGGTGTATTTTTTACCGGACTGACCCAATGCCGTCACGGTATCTGCCGAAGAAAAGCCGTAATAATCATTATCAACGAACGTGCCGACGTTAAGACTTGTACCGACGTAGTAGGCGTTCTGACCGAGCGTATAGGGCTCGGAAGCGCCGAGGGACAGACGATACAGATCTTCCGTGCTGTCAACGACCATCAGACCGGCGATCGTGGAGTCGGCGTCGGTATAAAGTGTATCGAACGCGAAGTTCACACGCCAGATATTATTGACCGTCTGATTTGCGAAAGTCGGGCGCGGGATTCTTACCCAGCCCTCGAAACCGCCGGGGAAGGTCACTGCGCCCAGCGTGCTTTGTGATGCCGAAACACCGAAAGCCGCCGTTTTGCGGTTTTCCCAGGTCGTCGACGAATCGGCAAGCAGATAATAATCCGCGCCGGGAATCATGGCGATCCATTTTTCGGTCAGTTCCGAATCGATCGTCTGTAATTGAACGACCAGTTTGGTCTGCGCGCTGCCGCCCGGAAGTTTTACGTAGAACATCAAAGAGCCGGATGCAAATGCTGTCGTTCTGTCGAAAGTCGTTGCATCTTTACCCGCGGACACCTGCGCGATAGACTGGTGTGTACCGGCAGGATAATGTTCGGGATCAATATTCGCGCCGGTCGCTCGTGTCTTATATACGTCAAGCTCAAGACCGTGAACGATATTTTTATCTTTCACCGCAGACGTACATTCGATCGGGGACGTACCGCTTTTCATCCAGGTGTGGAAATAAAATTCCGTGCCGTGATAGGTATCCGATTCCGCGAAGGCCGGAACTGTACCGAGTAAAGTTAAAATCATTGAAATGCAAAGAACTGCCGCCAGTAACTTTGTGAAGTTTTTGCAATTAGGTTTCAACATACATATACCTCTTTCCTTTTATTTTTGACTGTAAGGTTTTACGCACCGAAAACCGCTGTGAAATCCCACCTCTTTTTTCTTTATTTTTCAGTATGCAAAATATTATTAATAAATGAATTGTCCGCGATGCAAAAGCAACAGCCGATACTTTTGCGTCACTATGATTGTAATCAATCAATCGTAAACATATGAAGAATATTGAATCCGTCAGCATATTCGACGGTATTGTTCAGACGCGCTGTCTGTCCCAGTGTGTTTTCCATAAAGAAAGCGATTTTATAAACGCCTTTCTGTTTGGGCAGGGTCATATTTGCGGTCACGTTATGGGTCAGTTGCGTGCGGTCACTGTAATTTTCGGGGTCGGTACTGTACCATTTCGTGGGATCACCCGCATAGACCAACGAAATCACCTTATTGTTTTCGTCCAGAATGGCAAATCCGCTTTTCAGGTTAAAGGCAGCTGAAAAACCGTAGTTTTTCAGCGACATGGAAATCTTGATGGCGCTTCCCGGTTTCGATCCGCCCGAAACATTGAGTTTCTGCGCCGCAAGATTATAGCCCAGATAATCGCGGACATATTCAAACACATTGCGCTGAATCTTGGTGCCGTCGGTTTTGGTGAACCAGGTCGGCGTGACCAGAACCCCTAAATCACCGATTTTTTTACGGGTGATCTCTTCACATTTCCAACCGTATAGCACCGTTTGCGTAATGGCCCCGTCGTACAGGGAATAATCCGCATAGCCGTGGTTGACGCTGAAAGTCGTCAAATGCAGTTCCGACATGGCCTGAATGGAAGAATACGGTTCAACGTAGATACCGTTTTCCTTAAACCAGCGTGTGGTAAACAATTCGCCGTCCATGACCGTGTAGGGCGATTCCTTGATGGACGTTGCCCAGTCTTCGGTATCCGGCCGCCACGTGCTTTGGCCGTAGTCGTCGTTCGGGAACATTTTTCCAAAGAACGCGTCCGCGGCGTAACCGATCCGGCCGTAGCGCGGATTGGATTTTTCAATAAAGGTCTGCTTATACCGCGGCAGGCGGATGAGCAGATAGGTCTGCTTCGGCACAAGGCGCATTACCTTATTGACGATTTCCGTTTTATCATCAATGGTAAGAACGGGTTTAATGGCCGACCATTCACCGTAAGAACCCATCAGACCGAAGTTGACGGCATAGATCACGTCCTTGTAGCCCTGCCACAGTTTCGCGTAGGTGTCGATATGGTGCAGGATATTTTCTTTCGGAGCGCCGAAATCGGTCGATTCCAAACCGTGTTGGTAATAAATACAAAGATATACCTTGACGCCGACTTCCCGATAAGCTTTCAGGTAGTTTTCAAGATACGTGAGTACCTCTTTCGGCAGTTCATACGTATCCTTAAAACGGTTCATGATGAAATACAGTCTTGAAATGGTCACCGTTTCAAGCAACGTATTGGTACTGATATCCGATTTCACGGAACCGAGTATTTCTTTATAGGTCGTTTTTTTCAAAACAGCCGGATCGTTCGGTACCCAGATCTGTTCTTCGGAACGCCAGCCCCTGTCGGGATTGGCGCTTAACAGCGAGGTGTGTTCCGCCGGAAGCGTGGTAAACGATTTAGAGCAAAGCGCCGAAACGGATTTTTGAGCGTCGGCGGTGTCACCGTCCTCGTATTCGTAAACATACTCGATCTCGTCTTCGGTTTCTTCCGGCTCGGAAGGATCCGATTCTTCTGCCGTTTCTTCGGAATCGGCAGGATCGGATTCTTCTTCGAGTTTCTCCGGTTTAGAAGGATCCGGTTCATCCTGCGACATTTGAGAAGAGGTCTGCGGCTGCGAAGCGGAA
>JAZRWX010000234.1:0-18345 GCA_045599905.1 Acutalibacteraceae bacterium | reverse complement strand
CATTGAGCGAGAAACTGCTGGATGGATCGGTCAAAAAGGGGGATCGTGTAAAATGCACCTTTGCGGACGGTAAATGGAATTTTACAACCGAATAACTTTTTGAGCAGGGCAGGAGGGTTTTTATTCCCTCCTGTTTTTTTGCTTTTCTTGTAAAGACAGTTGATTTTTACTTTCATTTGTCTTATCATTTACTTATGAAACAGGGGGCTGATATACCAACTGTTAAGCAGATATTAAGATCGGAAATTGCAGAGGTGATTTTAATGGCAAAAGGCAGAGTGTATATTTCGACTTGCCCGGATAATCCACCGGAATGGTATTGGGTATATGGATTGCATGATGCTTGTATCCTTCAAATTGAATCATTTGAATTTCCTTTTGATTATAATAAATTTGTCGGCGAAAAAAGCAAATATGACCGCAACTGCCTGTCATTAAAGATCAATGCCAAAGGTGCGTTGTATGATAATTCAGTTAAAGAAATCCGTTTTTACAATTATAAAGTGTTGACCGATCACATTTCACTTCATGACAGAAAAGAAGTATGGTGGCTGGCAGATCGGCTTTCAGATCAGGGCGATTTTTACATATTGGAAATTGATTTGCAGGATTTTAATTCGGATCCGGAAGATTTTACCGTTAAAATCAGATTTGACCGTGCAGAGGTTGACAGAAAATAACTTGATACACTTGCACGAAATAGCCATCCCGTCAAATCCGAATTTGTGGGGGGATGAATGAGATGATTATTTTAATTGCCGGTGCATCGCATACGGGGAAAACGGCGCTTGCGCAAAAACTGCTTGAAAAATATAAATATCCGTATTTGTCAATAGATCATCTAAAAATGGGGTTGATTCGCAGCGGGAATACGGAACTGACTCCTATGGACGATAATAAATTAACCGAATATTTATGGCCGATTATTCGGGAAATGATTAAGACTGCTGTTGAGAATGAGCAAAATTTAATTGTGGAAGGTTGTTATATTCCTTTTGACTGGTCAAAGGATTTTGAACGGGCATATCTTGATAAGATAAGATATTATTGTCTTGTATTGAGCGAAAGATATATTCACTCTCATTTTGCCGACATAAAGAAATATGCAAATGTAATTGAAAACAGGTTAGAGGATGAAGGGTGTACTTTGGAAAGTGTATTAGCGGATAATACCGAATTTTTAAAACTTGCACAGTTGTATAAAGTTAATTACATACTTATTGACGACAGGTATGAAATAAACATTGATTTATAACTGCGATTCCCGGTTTGCAGAGGAAGTTTCGATTTCCTCTGCATCTTTATTTCAATAGCAACCGTATTTTCGAACAGAACTTTTTTATTTACTTTTCGGAAGAAATCGTGTAAAATAATATTTTAGGAATTTACAGGTGAAACGGGGGCAGAATAGATGAGGCGTATTGTGATCATCGGCGGCGGCGCCGCCGGACTGATGGCGGCTTCAAGTGCCGCATTTGTTTTGAAAGATACACCGCATGAAATCACCGTTCTGGAAAAAAACGAACGCCCCGCCCGGAAACTGATGATTACGGGGAAGGGACGCTGTAACGTTACGAATAACTGTGATCTGCCGACCCTCATCGCCAATACCCCCGGCAACGGAAAGTTCTTGTATTCGGCGTTCTCCGGCTTTCTGCCGCAGGACACCATGGCCTTTTTTGAATCGCTGGGCGTACCGCTGAAAACCGAACGCGGCAACCGTGTTTTTCCGATTTCCGACAAGGCGGTCGATATCGTTGACGCGTTGGTTTCCCCCGTTCGGAAGAATTGCCGCATTCAAACGGGTACGGCGGCCGAAATCATGACCGAAAACGGTGCCGTGACCGGCGTTCGTACCGAAGATGGCAGGACGCTTTCGGCCGACGCGGTCATTCTGGCGACCGGCGGCTGTTCCTATCCGCTGACCGGCTCCACCGGAGACGGCTACAAATTGGCTGAAAAACTCGGCCATACCGTGATCCCGCCGACCGGCTCCCTTGTGCCGCTGGAATGCCACGAGGGTTTTTGCAGTCGGCTTGCGGGGTTGTCTTTGAAAAACGTCACCCTTTCGGTTTTTGAAGAGGGGAAGAAAAAGCCGCTTTATACCGAACTCGGCGAAATGCTGTTTACCCATTTCGGCATTTCCGGTCCGCTGGTTTTAAGTGCTTCGGCGCATCTGCGGTATTTTGATAAAAAACAGTATAAGGCGGTCATTGATTTGAAACCTGCTTTGACCCCGGAACAGCTGGATAAACGCATTTTACGGGATTTCGGCGAAATGCAGAACAAAGATTTTTCCAACGCACTCGATCAACTGCTGCCCAAAAGTCTGATCCCCGTCGTGGTGGAACTTTCCGGTATTCCGGCAAACACAAAGGTCAATCAGATCAGCCGGGAACAGCGTGTGGCGTTGGTGTCCCTGCTCAAATCGCTTGAACTGCACGTCACCCGCCCGCGCCCGGTCGAGGAAGCCATCGTGACACGGGGCGGCGTTTCGGTCAGGGAAATCGATCCCGCGACCATGACTTCCAAATTGATAAACGGTCTGTTTTTTGCCGGCGAGATCATCGATGTCGATGCCTACACCGGCGGATTTAATTTACAAATTGCGTTTTCTACCGGCTTTTTAGCCGGGGAAAGCGCCGCAAAAGGAGAATAATTATGATTTCAGTTGCAATGGACGGCCCTGCGGGCGCGGGAAAAAGTACGCTTGCCAAAGCGGCGGCAAAAGAGTTGGGTTATATTTACGTGGACACCGGCGCGCTTTACCGCACGCTGGGCTATAAAGCCCTGCAAAACGGTTTTACGATCGAAGCCGGGGAACCCATCGAAAAAATGCTCGGCGAAACTACGGTGGATATCCGCTTTGTGGACGGAACGCAGCATGTGTTTCTGGATGGCGTGGACGTGAATGATAAGATCCGCACGCCCGAAGTTTCCATGGCGGCGTCCAAAATTTCGGCGATTCCCGCGGTACGTGCGTTTCTGCTGGAAAAACAGCGTGAAATGGCACGGAATCACGATATACTCATGGACGGCCGCGATATCGGTACGGTCGTTCTGCCGAATGCCACCGTCAAGGTTTTCATTACCGCTTCGGCGGAAGAACGTGCCAACCGCCGTTATAAAGAACTGATCGAAAAGGGTCAGCAGGTCGAGTACCGTGACGTTTACGATGATATCGTCAAGCGTGATTATGCCGACAGTCACCGTGAAATCGCGCCGCTGAAACCGGCTGACGATGCCATCATGTTTGATACGACGTCACTGCCGCTGGAACCTGCCACACGGGAATTGATCAAACTGATCCGCGAAAAAGTGGACGGACAATGAAAATCACACTTGCTAAAACGGCCGGATTTTGTTTCGGTGTAGACCGGGCGGTCAAAATGGTCGAGAATTTGGTAGACTCGGAGGAACGGGTCTGTACGCTGGGGCCGATCATTCATAACGCGCAGATGGTGGAAGAACTGGGCAGACGCGGTGTGCGGATCGTGAACGACCCCGAAGAAGTGTCGGCACGGGAAATCCTGGTAATCCGTTCCCACGGCGTGGAAAGGTCGGTGTACGATCGGGCGGCGGAACGCGGTGTCCGGGTGGCGGACGCCACCTGTCCGTTCGTTGCAAAGATCCATAAGATTGTTGCGGAACACAGCGCCGCCGGGGAAGCTGTTTTGATCGCGGGCGACCGTTTTCATCAGGAAGTGATCGGAATCTGCGGACATTGTGTCGGGGAATTTTATGTTTTTTCCGACGAGGAAGAACTCGAAAATCTGCTGCAAAATCACCCGGAATGGACCGAAAAGCCGCTTTGTGTAGTCGCACAAACGACTTTTCACGAAAAAAAGTGGATTTTTTCGCAAAAAATTTTAAAAAAAGTATGTACAAATGCAAAAATATTTGATACAATATGTAATGCTACTGCAATGCGTCAGCAGGAAGCCGCTGATCTTGCGTCTTGCCACGACGGAATGGTTGTCATCGGGGGAAGGCACAGTTCAAATACCGCAAAATTGTTTGAGGTATGTAAGGCATCCTGTGACAGAACAGTATTGGTGGAAACCGCGGCTGAATTGGCTGTGTCGCAGTTTTCTGAATGCCGTTCGGTTGGAGTGGTCGCCGGTGCATCTACGCCGGCGGGTATAATAAAGGAGGTTATTAAAACCATGTCGGAAAATTTGCAACCGGTTGACGAACAGTTGGAAGAAACTGTTCAGAAAAGCTTCGAGGAAATGACGGATGAGGAAGCATTAGAGGCTTCGCTCCAAGGCCTGACGGGCGAGCAGAAAGTCTGCGGTACCGTTCTTGCCGTTAACGCCTCAGAAATTCAGGTGGATATCGGCAGAGGATTGGCCGGATACATCACTGCAAGTGAGTATTCTTTGGACCCGTCGGTAAAACTGACGGAAGAAGTCAAAGTCGGTGACCAACTGAATCTTATCATTATGAAAATCAACGATCAGGAAGGAACCGTAATGCTCTCCAAGCGTCGCTACGATGCGATTGCCGGTTGGGACAGAATCGTTGCAGCCAAAGATTCGAACGAAATCATTACCGGTACGATCCATGACGTTGTCAAGGGCGGCGTCGTCGCTTATGTTGATAACGTTCGCGTATTCATTCCTGCTTCGCAGGCAACGGCTTCCCGTAATGATTCGCTGGAAGATTTGAAGGGCAAGGAAGTCCAGTTCCGTATTATAGAAATCGGCCGCGGCAGAAAAGCTGTCGGCTCTATCCGCAGCGTATTACGTGAACAGCGCAGGGAAGCGCAGGCAAAACTTTGGGAAACCATCGCTGTCGGCGACCGTTTCAAGGGTGTTGTCAAATCGTTGACTACATACGGCGCGTTTGTCGATATCGGCGGTGTGGACGGTATGGTTCACATTTCCGAACTTTCCTGGCAGCGTATTAAAAATCCGGCAGAGGTCGTAAGCGTCGGTGACGAAATCGAAGTTTACGTCAAAGCCATTGATACCGAGAAGAAGAAGATTTCTCTGGGTTACAAGAATCCGGAAGAAAATCCGTGGACGATCTTCCAGAACAATTACAATGTTGATGACGTTGTTACCGTTAAGATTGTCAGCATCACTTCTTACGGTGCTTTTGCCCGTGTTATCCCGGGTATTGACGGTCTGATCCATATTTCCCAGATCGCCAACAAGCACATTGAAAAACCGCAGGACGAACTGACTGTCGGTCAGGAAGTCGATGTCAAGATCACCGCGGTGGATCTGGAACGCAAACGCGTCAGTCTGTCCATCCGTGCGTTGCTGCCGGAAGAACCGAAGCCCGAAAAGGTCGAGGAAGAAACTACTTCCGACGAGCCGGTAGTTATTGAGATCGCTTCTGCCGAAGACGCTGCGGCTGCCGCTGACGCGCTGGTCGAAGAGGCACCCGAAGTTGTCGAAGAAGCCGCTCCGGTCGTTGAAGAACCGGTTGTTGAAGAACCGGTTGTTGAAGTTGATGTTGAGGAAACCGCAGAAGCTCAACCGGAAGAATAATTTAATCGCATTATCAAATTGGTGCCACGGTATCGGGTCTCCCTTTACCGTGGTGTTTTGTATCATGACCTTTTGAAAGGAATACCGTTATGGCAGTTTATTATATCGATCCGCAAAACGGAAACGCCTCCAATGACGGACTTTCTCCGCAAACGCCGCTTTCCCGTGAAACGGAAATTGCCGTTCAGCCGGGGGATACGGTTCTGTTCAAGCGCGGCAGTCTGATTCGCGGTATGCTTCACAACGTCAACGGAACGGACGGCAACCCCGTCACCTACGGCGCGTACGGCGAGGGAAACCCGCCGACGTTCTGCGGCTCGGCGGATTTAAGCGATCCGGCACTTTGGCGGGAGGTAAAGCCGCATATCTGGCAGGCGGACGGCGTGTCTAGCGAAGTCGGAAACTTTGTTTTGAATAACGGGGAAAATTGCGGCACTCTTCGTTGGAGCAGGGAAGAACTGACCGAACAGGGCGACTTTTTCGATAATACTTTCGGTTGTTCGGAACAGCAGCGACCACTCCCCGAAAACCGTGAAATATTGTTTTATTCGGAAGAAAATCCGGGCATTTTTTATCGCCATATCGAATGTGTGACCTACGCCGGACGTATGCTTGCGACTGCGGGGCAGAATCAGATCATTCGTGATCTTTGCTTTACCCATTCGGGCGTGCACGCCATTGCCGGTGCGGCGCAGTGCCGTAATTTCAAGGTGCTGAATTGCCATTTTTCCTATATCGGCGGCTGTGTGTGGGATACGAAACTGAAAGTACGTTTCGGCAACGGGGTCGAAATGTGGGACACCGCCGAGCGTGTCGAGGTGATCGGCTGTACGTTTGACGAAATCTACGATTCCGCGGTAACGCATCAGGGTGACGGGCAGAACTGTAAGCAGGCAAACCGCCTGATCATTCGGGAAAACACCTTTTCACGGTGCGGCATGGCGGCATACGAACAACGTGATAAAATGCCGGTATGTGCCGAATTCTGCAATAATAATTGTTACGATGCCGGTGCCGGTTTTTCAAAGAACGGTGAAACCATGCCCCGCCGGTCTGAAATCTGGCCGCAGCCAATGGGACATCACGTTTTCCTGTGGCGTATGGATACACCGGATCCGTCAGGCAAAATAGTGATCTGCAACAACCGTTTCGGCGCGGCGCGTTACGGTGCCGCGATCTATTCGATCATCTGCCGCGGTTGTGAAGATCAACTGGAAATTTCCGATAACACCTATGCGGAAAACGAAATGCTGCTGGTCAATCGGATCTACGGTGAGAATTTTGAAACGCTGCGTGAATTCCGTGATAAAACCGATTATGAGTTATAACGGAAAATTCAATTTGGCAGGCAGTCTTTCGCACTGTTTGCCGGTCTTGACTTTATTTTGAAATTTATGTATAATTATTATGCTATCTTTTTATAAATATTATGAAAGAGGGTATTTCAATGTTTTGTAAAAATTGCGGAAATCCAATAGAAGAAGGTGCGTCTTTCTGCCCGGCTTGCGGAACACCGGTCGAGGCATCGGAACCGGTTGAAATTCCGGAAACCCCGGTCGCGAATGAACCAGCGGCGGAAACCGTACCGGAAATCCCGGCGGAACCGGTCAACGAGATTCCTGCCGAAGCCGTTCCGGAACCGGCGGAAATACCTGCCGAAGAAACCGAATGTGTCGTTACCGGTCCCGAGAAAAAGCGGGGTAAAAAGGGCATTGTATTTGCCGGAATTGCTGTGGTCGTTGCGGCGCTGGTGTTAGCGGCGGTCCTTTTCTTTGAAACGATTTTGCAGGCGTTTATGCCGGCTCCCGTTTATTTCCGCCGGGTGGCGCAGAAATCGGCAAACAACTTTACCGAAAATATCGCGGAAACGGTCGATCGCGTCGACGAAGCTTCTGACCTTCATTCCGCAAAAGGTACCTTTGCGCTTAATCTGACCGAAGACGGCGCCGCGCTGATCAATAAATACATCAATGCAGATCTTGGCGCCTGCTCGCTGGATATTGATTACGATTGCCAGACCGAAGACGGTCTTCTCGGTATAGATCTCGGTTTGAAACTGGACGGTAATGACTTTGCGACCGTTCAGCTGGGACTGGATATCGAAAACAAATACGCCTATGTCACGATCCCGGAACTGAATAAAGATTGTATTCGGTTCGACCTCGGCAAATTGCTGGGCAGTGCGAATATCGATCTGGATAACGACGCTCTCAAATCCGGTGCGGACTTAATGGAAATTTTGCCGGAATCGGATGAGGTCAAGGGTATTCTGGACCGTGCGTTCAAGGCGGCGATCGCCGAAATCGAAAACGTCAAAAAATCTTCCGGAACATTGGAAGCAAACGGCTTGAAGAAAAAATATAACGCCTATACACTTTCGCTGGATGATGAAACTGTTTGCAATATTGCCGACGCGGCGTTGAAACAACTCCGTGACGACGCCGAGGTCAAAGAAGTGGTCGATGACGTTCAGAAACTTCCTTCGGTCACCGAGGAAAACCTTTATCAGTCCTATCAGAAAGCTATTGACAAAGCTTCCGAATCCATTGCCGAAGCCGTGAAAAAGGACGACAACACCTATGCGCTTACCTGCTTTGTAGACGCCAAGGGAAGAATTGTCGGTGAAACGGTTTCCGTAAACGGCGAAGATACGATCAAAGTCGCTTATGTCTGTGACGGCAAAAAATTCGGTTACAAGCTCGAAAGTACCGCAAAAATGCCTGTTCTTCTGGAAGGCGGCGGCACCAATTCCGGCGATATCATCAATGGAAAACTGACCCTTTCCGTTGACGGTGTGGACTATGTGGATCTGGCGTTGGAAGACGTCTGTACAAAGGAAGAAAAGATGAGCGGAAAGATCACCGCCACGCTTCCGGATCAATGTGTAAATCTGCTGAAAAACACCTTTGGCGAAAACATTTCGCTTGTTTCCGACATGGCGCTGTCCTTTGAATTTGATCGCAAATCCGAAAATGCTGCTTCGTCGGCTTTGACCCTTTCAGATAGCGGTAAGGCATTGGTCGTCATTTCGGAACAGGCGACAACGGGCAAGGACGGTAAGGTTACTCTCGCTGCCCAATATGTGGACGGTAATGATGAAGCCGCTCTTGATAAGTGGACGCAGGGCATCAGCAACAATTTGATGGGTCTGTACGCGAAACTGGCATCGTCGAAATGGATGAATCTGTTCAATTATTTCATCGGCGCGGCCCTGTCCTGATTTCAGCGGCAAAAAATGAATAAAATAACCGGCATACTCCAAGTATGCCGGTTATTTTTAATGTGGCCGTTTGTCGAAAGGTGCGTTTTTTGGAAAGGGCGTGTTACCGCCATTCAAGGGCAATTTCTTGACATTCCGAACAGCGGATGTTACAATAAAGATACCATGATTTCGGAAAGGATGTTTGTTGTGTTAGATAAAATCAGTAAACTGTTAACAGGCGATATGCTGAAAGTGTTAAGCGATATGGGCCACGGTGATACCATTGTGATCGCCGACGCGAATTTCCCGATCGCTCCGGTGCAGAAAAATCTGATCCGTGTTCCCGGTATGAACGTTTCCGATGTGTTGGATGCCGTTTCGGAAATTTTCCCCATTGACGTGGAGTATACCGAACATCCCGCGGTCGTAATGGAACTGACCCCTGGGGATAAGGCAAAGAATCTGCCGCGTCCCGAAGCATGGGATGAATACGAGGAAATCCTGCATCGCCGCTATCCGGAACTGAATCTTTCCAATATCGAACGTATGGAATTTTACGAGCAGACCAAAAACGCTTACGCGGTCATCATGACCGGCGAAAGCCGCATTTACGGCAACCTGCTTTTGACAAAAGGGATCGTCCGCTAAAACAAAAACCCCGAACCAACGGTTCGGGATTTTGCTATTGAGAAGAATTATTCCGCTTTTGCGTTGTCAATCGCTTTGTAAACCAAAGCCGCCAACACACCGCCAACCAGCGGAGCAACGATGAACACCCAAACGTTGGCAAGTGCGTCACCGCCGACCAACAGCGCCGGGCCGAACGAACGTGCCGGGTTGACCGAAGTGCCGGTGAAGGGGATGCCCAGCAGGTGTACCAGAACCAGCGAAAGACCGATGACCAGTCCCGCGACCTTGCCGTTTTCAACCTTGGAAGTTACACCGAGAATGGCAATGACAAAGACAAAAGTCAGTACCACTTCGATCAGCAAAGACTTTACAATGTCATCATTGTAAAGACCGTTCTGTCCCAAAGCTTCATTGCTGCCGAGGAAATACCACAGCACGGCGGCACCGGCGGTAGCACCGGCAAATTGCGCGATAATGTAGCCGATGAAGTCTTTGGCGGTCATTTTACCGCTGACCAGCATGGCGATCGAAACAGCCGGGTTGATGTGGCAGCCCGAAACGTTGCCGATCGAATAAGCCATGGCAACGATGACCAGACCGAACGCCAGAGCAGTTGCGATGTAGCCGGCCTCGGGGAATTTACATCCCGTAACGGCGGCAACGCCGCAGGCGAAAAGTACCAGTACAAAGGTACCGATAAATTCCGCAATGTACTTTTTGAATGAATTCATAGAAAAAACCTCCTTAAAAATTTTTATCATTATAACACAATATATGGTATATATCAATATTTTTGACCAAATATTTTCAAATTTTTGCTTTTTTTCAAAAAATACGGGTATTATTTGAAAAAATCCGCTTTGCCGGATTGACAAAGCGGGCAAGTTCGGCTATATATAATTATAGGTTATATTTTGAAAGCGGGGATGCGTTACGAATTGCAAGGAAATGTTCCGGAGTGCGCAATGGGTCTGTGCCGGAAATTACGACGGTTTTTCCAATCGTGGATCGAATGAAAACGGAGTGCCGATTTTTCCCGTGTTAAGGGGAAAGTTTTATACAAAATCCGGCGATTGTGTCTGTCTTCGGGTAGTCGGTCTTGGATTTTTTCACTGTTACGTCAACGGTCGTGAAGTGACAGATCAAAAATATCTTCCGCTTTCGACCGATTATGAGCCGCGGGAGAATTATCCGACTTATGAAATATTATTCGGTCATCGTCTTTATGTTCCGGAATTTGATATCACGCCGTTTGTGAACGAGGGCGAAAATACGATCGCCATCCATTTCGGCGGCGGATGGTATACGTTTGAATACGGGGGATACGGTTTTCCGAAAGCTATATACGCCGTTAAGGCGGAAAATGGAACGGATATACGATATTTCGGCTCTTCTCCGGCCGATAAGATCGGGGACAGTTTTATTAAAAGTTATTGCCTGATCAACCACGAAAACCATGATTACCGTAATTTTGATGACCGCTGTTTAGGAACGGGATTTGACGATTCCGGTTGGGATCACGCGGTTTTAGCGGACGCCCCGGATACGGAATATCTGCAAACGGATTGCCCGGCGGACGTCGAAGCGGAATCCGTCCCGTTTGAATTCGTCGGGGAAAAGAACGGTGAAAAAATATATCGCTGTGAAAAGAATATTTCGGGTTATCCCGTGGTAAAAGTATACGCCGGCGCCGGCGAAAAAGTACAGATATCTTTTGACGAAACGATCAACGCGGACGGTTCGTTCACCGATAAGGCGGATGCTCACTTTTCCTTCATGCAGACGATGGAAATCATCAGCGACGGTAAGGAACGGGCGGTCGTTCCGTTGTTTACGTGGTTTGGTTTTCAGTATTTCAAAATTAAGGGTGACGCCGTGCCGGAACGGGTGGTGTTCGTCCATGCCAACGTCGAAAAAACATCTGATATTATTTGCAATAACGAAACGCTGAACTGGATTTACCGCGCGTTTGTCAATACCCAACTTTCAAATATGCACGCCGGGATCCCGTCAGATTGCCCGCATTATGAGCGGCGCGGTTATACGGGTGACGGTCAGCTTTGCGCGCCGGCGGTCATGAAAACGATCGGCGCAAAAGCGTTTTACGCCAAATGGATCGAGGATATCAGCGACTCGCAGGATCGCTTGTCCGGGCACTGTCAGTACGTAGTGCCGTATGCCGCCTGCGGAGGCGGTCCGGGCGGATGGGGCTGTGCCATTGTGGAAGTGCCGTATCAGTTTTTCAAACACTACGGTGAAATAGCGCCTTTTAAGAAACTTTATCCCCAGATGCTGCATTGGTTTGAATATCTGGAAGCGCATTCCGAAAATGATATTATCGTTTCGGATAAGGAAGGGGAATGGTGCCTCGGAGAATGGGTCACGCCGGATCCGGTGCAGCTGCCCACTGGTTTGGTGAATAATTATTTCTACATCCGCTCCATGCGGCGGTGCCTGGAAATGCTTCCCCTGATCGGCCACACGGAAGACGGTGCAATGTTGACCGATCGGATCAAAAGGCGTGAAAACGCGATCAATACGGCATACTTCAACGAAAATACCGGCAATTATACGCCGGGTGCGCAGGGCGCTGACGCTTTCGCGGTTGATATTGGACTCGGGAACGAAAAGACCTACCGTTCGTTGACGGAACAGTATCAAAACCGAAAAGCGTTTGATACGGGAATTTTCGGCACTGAAATTTTGACGCGGGTATTGTTTGAACACGGGGACGCCGACCTTGCACTGGAACTTTTGACGGACGACAGTGCCACTTCTTTTGAAGCCATGCGCCGTGCCGGGATGCTGACACTTTGGGAAAACTGGCCGTCAAGTACGTTTCAGCGGTCGTATAATCACCCGATGTTCGGCGCTGTTGTTTCACATTTCTTCACTTATCTGCTCGGGATCCGTCAGGAGCCGGGGCAGGGCGGTTACGGAAAAATCACGGTTTCTCCCTGCCTTTGCAAAGGTTTGGATCACGTGTCCGGATTTATCACCACACCGCGCGGACGGCTCAGTGTGAACTATGAAAAAGGGCAAGACAGCATCCGCTTTTCCATTGAAATTCCGACTGAAACGGAAGCGGTATTTTGCTTGAACGGGAGAACCGAAAAGCTGCATACGGGCACCAATCTGTTTGATATACCATTGGTATAAATTACGCGAAATACATTGTTTATTTTGGAAAATCGACATATACAAGAAAGGCAGAGACGAAAACTCTCTGCCTTTTTGCATATTGGTTAAATAAAACTTGCTGAACGTTTACTTTGATTCTCATTGCAAACGGGCGTTTAGCGAAAAAGAAAAACAGCAAACCGGTAGATCGTATTGGTTTTATCAGCCACGGATACAATGCACTGCTTTTCAATAAGAAGGTGCGTTTTTATTTTCTTTCTTAAATTCTTTTAACGGTGAAATACCGTAATGTTTCATAAAAGTACGGTAAAAATTGGAATAGTCCGAAAATCCGCACATGGGTGCCACGTCAGTCGGCCGCATACCGATGCTTAACAGCCACTTGGCATGGGACATTTTCTTGGTTGCAATATAGTTTTGAACGGTGGAACCGGTTGATTCCTGAAAAATTTTACAAAGTTTGGATTTGCTGATATAAAACTTTTTACAAATATGATCCAGTGTCAGCGGTTCTTCAATATGCTGCATAATATAATTTACAATTTGATGCGAAAGGGTTTCTTTGGCAATATCCGCTTCCGAAGAAACGGTGTCGAAGTACCTATGGCATATTTCATAAAGTATCATCATCAAATGTGAAAAAATTTTCATGCGTGAATTGTCATTCGGCTGCCGAAGATTCCAAAGGACCGTCTGGTAAATATCCGAGGAAAAGTCGCTTGCCCGAAACAAATTGTCGTGCCCGGAACGGTGATTCAGTATGGGACCAGTCAATTCACCCGTCGGGTCGAATGACAGTAGCAAGTCTTTGAGAAAATGAATGGCGATCCGTTCATAGGGTTGAGATTCATCAATGTCAATAAAGTGTGATTCAAAAGGTTTCAGTACTAAAATATCGCCGGCGGAAAGCGGATATTCGTTGCCCTCAATTTTGAAAATTCCTTTTCCGGCAAGAAAAATGTAAAGTTCGCAATATTCGTGGGTGTGCATTTCAAAATCCCGCTTGTTTGGACGGTCGTCCCTGGAATAATGAAAATCTAAATCCTCATCACTGAAAGTGTAAATAGCCGACATATGATCACCCTCTTTTATTATATTAAAATTATGGAAAATTTGCAATATAATTTGTAATATTTGCAATTTTATTGTAATTAAATTGTGATATACTGTAAATTGCGATATGATGCATGGCAAAATCCATGTCGGACGGAAATACAGCCGTTGTATCGTATAAACAAAAGAATCAGTAATGAAAATAGTAGGTGATCAGCGTGAAAATGTCATTTCGTTGGTATGGGGAAGATGATCCCGTTTCGTTGGAGTACATCAGTCAGATACCGAATATGCGGTCGGTCGTCAGCGCCGTTTACGATGTTAAACCGGGTGAAGTCTGGCCGGAAAAAAGCCTTCGAAAAATGAAAGAGCAGGTTCAAGCCCACGGTATGCTTTTTGATATTGTTGAATCAGTTCCCGTGCCGGAGGAAATCAAACTCGGTACAGAACGCGCCGAAGAACTGACCGAGGTATATTGTGAAAACATCAGAAGATGCGCTAAATACGGCATTAAATGTATCACATATAACTTTATGCCGGTTTTCGATTGGACAAGAACCCAGCTGGATAAAAAGGCTGCGGACGGATCTACCAGTCTTGTGATGTATTGGGATCAGATGAAGGACCTGGACCCGTTAAAGGACGATATTCACCTGCCCGGTTGGGATTCCAGCTATACACAGGAACAGGTGCGGGATTTAATTACCGCCTACGGCAAAATCGGAGAAGAGGGTTTATGGAATAATCTTGAAAAATTCTTAAAGAAAATTATTCCCGTTGCCGAAGAAGTCGGCATTCAAATGGCGATCCATCCCGATGATCCGCCTTATCCGATTTTCGGCATTCCGAGAATTATCACCAGCGAAAAGAATCTGGACAGAATGTTGGCGATTGTCGACAGTCCGTTAAACAGTCTTTGTTTTTGCACCGGATCGCTGGGTTGTGCCGATTTTAATGATATTCCGAAAATGGTGCGAAAGTACAGCGCCATGAATCGTATTGCTTTTATGCACATTCGTCAGGTCAAACTTTTAGAGGACGGCAGTTTTGAAGAACGCGGTCATTATTCCGCCAACGGCAGTATAGATATGTATGAAATTGTGAAAGCCCTTGTTGAAACGGGCTTTGACGGTTATGTTCGTCCGGATCACGGCAGAATGATTTGGGGTGAAAGCGGTAAACCCGGTTACGGTCTTTATGACCGTGCGTTAGGCGCGGCTTATATTAACGGCCTTTTTGAGGCGGCAGAAAAGGAGAAAAGGGTATGAAAAAAACAATCGTTATTACAGGTGCCGGCGGCGTGCTTTGTTCCGGCTTTGCCGAGTTTCTGGCCGGAAAAGGCAATCAGGTCGCACTGCTTGATATCAACGAGGAAGCGGCACAAAAAGTCGCGGACGGCATCAACCAAAACGGCAACACCGCAAAGGCATACAAATGCAACTGCCTGGATAAAGCGGATATTGAACGGGTACATACCGAAATTTTGAAAGATTTCGGGAAATGTGATATTTTGATCAACGGCGCGGGCGGCAACAATCCGAAATGCACCACCGCCCATGAGGAATATGAGGCAGGGGACGAATCCGCCGAAGATTTCCTGACCTTTTTCAACATTGACGAAAAAGGGTTCGATTTTGTTTTTGATCTGAACTTAAAGGGTGTTTTGCTGCCCAGTCAGGTCTTTATGCCGGATATGCTGGGCAGAAAGGGATGCTCGGTTTTGAACATTTCTTCTATGAACGCCTACCGTCCGCTGACAAAAATTCCGGCATATTCCGCCGCGAAAGCCGCCGTTACCAACTTTACTTCGTGGCTGGCCGTACACTTTGCCAAAGAGGGCATCCGTGTCAACGCGATCGCGCCCGGATTTTTTGTAACCAAGCAGAATAAAGATCTGCTGTTCAACGCCGACGGTACGCCCACGGCGCGCACGGAAAAAATTCTTCGGGCCACCCCGATGGGACGGTTCGGTGAAGCCGCGGAACTGCTGGGTGCTTTGGAATGGCTGTTGGATGAAGCCAAATCGGGATTTGTTACCGGTGTGACCATTCCGGTCGACGGCGGATTTTCGGCATATTCCGGTGTATAAGGAGGAAAATATCATGAAAAAACTGAATATTTACGCGTTTGCCGATGAGGCAAGCCCCAACGTTGATGAACAGATCGTTGCCATGAAGCGCAACGGGTTGCAGGGTCTTGAAATCCGTGCGGTCGACGGGGAAAACGTTTCCGTGATCAGCGAAGCAAAAGCAAAAGAGGTACGCCGTAAACTGGACGACGCCGGACTGATCACCTGGTCGATCGGCTCGCCGATCGGCAAAATCGATATTGAAAACGACGACTATGCCGCTCACCTGGAAACGCTGAAACATACCCTTGAAGTCGCGAATATTCTGGGCAGTGAAAACCTGCGTTTCTTCTCGTTCTATATTCCGCAGGGTAAAGATCCGTTCGATTATGAAAATGAAGTGCTGGACCGAATGAGACAGATGGCGGAAATCAGTATCAAAGCCGGCGTGAATCCCTGCCACGAAAACGAAAAGGGCATTTTCGGCGATAATGCGGAACGCTGTTTGAAGATCCATGAACAACTGCCGCTGGTGCAGGGGATTTTCGATCCGGCAAACTTTGTACAGTGCGGGGTAGATACCGCCAAAGCTTGGAAAATGCTGAATCCGTATATCAAATACCTGCATATCAAAGACGCTTTGGCGGACGGCAGTGTCGTCCCCGCAGGAAAAGGGATCGGCAACGTGGCGGAAATCGTCAGTGACTACCGCACGTTTGGTGACGCCGTCACCGTCGAGCCGCATCTGACCGTTTTCGACGGACTGAAAGCACTGGAACGCGCGGGCGAGGAAACCAAGACCGGAAAATACGAATATCCCGATGCCAACACCGCTTTCGACGCGGCGTGCAATGCTTTGAAAGCATTGCTGTAAGATGGCAAATAATCACTGTTTAGAAAGGTAGAAAACAGTATGAGTAAAAAATTAAAACTCGGAATTATCGGTGTCGGTAATATGGGAAGCGCGCACGCTGAACGCGTCGTGAAAGGGGAATGCCCCGATATCGAATTGGTTGCTGTTGCGGATATCAATCCCGACCGTTTGACGTATGTCCGTGAAAAATTCGGAGATTCCGTCCGGTGTTTTGACACCGCCGAAGCAATGCTGGACAGCGGTCTGATTGATTCCTGCGTTGTCGCCGTGCCGCATTACGATCACCCGAAATACGCCATTGCCTGTATGGAAAAGGGAATCCATGTCATGGTGGAAAAACCGGCGGGTGTATACACGAAGCAGGTCATCGAAATGAACGCGGAAGCCCAAAAGCACCCCAAAATCGTGTTCGGCATGATGTTCAATCAGCGTACCAACTGCGTATACCGCAAAATGAAAGAACTGGTCGATTCGGGGAAATACGGCAGGATCAGAAGAACCAACTGGCTGATCACCAACTGGTACCGTCCGCAGGCGTATTACGATTCGGGAAACTGGCGTGCTACGTGGAGCGGTGAAGGCGGCGGTGTTCTGCTGAACCAGTGTCCGCATCAGTTAGACCTGTGGCAGTGGATCTGCGGAATGCCCAAAAAGGTGCAGGCACATCTGCATTACGGCTTGTGGCATGATATTGAAGTCGAAGATGACGTGACCGCCTATGTCGAGTATGAAAACGGCGCGACCGGTGTGTTTATCACCACCACCGGTGACGGCTGCGGTACCAACCGTTTCGAGATCCAGATGGACGCGGCAAAACTGGTCGTTGACAACGATGTATTGCGTGTCTGGGAATTTGATCAAAGCGAACCGGACTTTTCGGCGGCCAACAAAGAGCCGTTCGGCTGTCCGAAAGCCACCGAGATTACGGTCGAAACCGACGGGGAAAACCCCCAGCATACAGGCGTTCTGAATGCCTGGGCGGACGCGATCCTGCACGGTGGCGATCTTGTTGCCCACGGTGCCGAAGGTCTGAACGGGCTGACCCTTTCCAACGCCATGCACCTTTCGGCGTTTTTGGGGAAGGCAGTCGACCTGCCGTTCGACGCCGAACTGTATTATGAAGAACTGATGAAACGGGTCGCGACATCCCGCCGTAAAACCAATGTTACCGCGGTATTCGCGGACACGTCCTCGACCTATGGCGGAAGTAAATAATAATCTGATCGTTTCGCCTTGTTTTGCGCCAAATAGATAATCGGAAATTCTCTCAAAAGCCGGAATGCACCACCTTTTGATAAGGTGGTGCATTCTTTATGCTCCGAAAAGTTAATCTGACTGCGGCAGAGGCTTGAAATGATTTTTTTTGAAGAAAAATCTGTATCCGGGATGTCCCGGCATTGAACCTCAACATCAGCAACCATTGATTTTACCGGAAAACAGCGAAGGTTGTGCTGCTTTTGAAATTTGATTTTTGAAAAATGATGAAAAATTGTTCGATTTATGATATAATCAAATTATACAATCGGATAAGCAGTATTATCCGGGTGCAAATAAGGCAAATTCAGAATGCGTGTCACGGCGGTCAGAGTATCTGCCAGGGGATATGCACTTTCTTGACAACATCAAAATCGGAGGAAAACAAAATGAAAAAATTCCGCTGTATCTGTGTCTGGGTTTTTGTGGTATCTTTTATATTACAAACTGCCTTTTCGGTATTTTGCGCCGAAGTGGCACCGTGGCAGAACACCGCCGTTACGGTTCGCAACAACGGCTTTGAAACCTGGCGGTTCGGAAAATTCGACAACTGGTCGTTTGACGGTACCGCCGCGTCAAAAACGTTGAGTGCTTCTTCAAACAGCAGAACGGGTACTCGCGC
>JAZRWX010000233.1:0-2789 GCA_045599905.1 Acutalibacteraceae bacterium | reverse complement strand
TTCTGTTGCATTTTAGATTATCTTAGTCTATAATGTAAATATGAAAGGAGGCTAAGGATGAATACAATTGGTGACAGAATACAAATGATACTTTCCGAACTCGGCAAGAAAAAAGTCGATCTTGCAAATGATATCGGAATTACAAGTGCAAGCGTAACAACAATGTGCAATGGAAAGTCGAACCCATCAAACCAAACTATAAAATTGATTTGCAACACATACAAAGTCAACGAACAATGGCTGCGCACCGGCGAAGGAGAAATGTTCCGCGCCATGTCGGAACGGGAAGAACTCGCGGCATGGGTTGCCGAAATCAACAGCATGCCCACCACATCGGTCCAGCGTCGTGTTGCCCATATGCTCACCCTGCTCGATCCTGTCGATTGGATCACAATTGATAAGATCATAAAGGCATTGATCGCAGAAAACAAAGAATCAGAACATAATAAGGAGGAATAACCATGGAACGCCGCTCCCGTTTCGATTCCGGCGAACCCCGTCCCCGTCGCCCGGAATACCGCGAAGATCGCACCGAATCCGAACCGCGCCGCCCCCGTGAACGCGCAGGCATACGCCTGATCAGAACGCGCACCACAACAGCAAGAATCCTGCGGCTGCTATCCAGAATCTTATTGGCCGTCAGCTTAATCGCCCACATCATCGTGTATATCATCGTAGCGAATGCCATCCAAATGGCATCAATGATCAATATGTACGCGCAGGAATCCGGTGCATCATCCGGCGTTCCGTTCGGTGTCGTCCTCCTTTTCATTTTCTCGTTCGCCATATCAGCCTTCGTCGCATGGCTGATCGGCGCATTGGCCGAACCGTTCGAACAGCTGCGCAACTGTTCCGATGCCCTCGTGAACATCGAAGCCATGAAGGTTTACGAAATGCAGCAGTCCGGCGCATACTTTCACGAAGAATTTCATTAAACAAAAAAACCACTGTTTCCAGTGGTTTTTCACATCTATAGTCAGCTGTTCAGTAGGAATAAGTATATAAATTCGATTGCGTCACGGTTGGCATTTTGGATCATGTTGGATATGTATTCCATCATAATTTCTATTGGCATATCATAACCTCCTGTTTTGATAGCAATATTCTAAAGGAATCGCACAAATCAATCAAACCCGAATTGATACATATGTTCGTTTACGAGTCGCGTTTTAATCCACTCAGCAGATATTTACCACATAATTGTAAATCTGTTCCAATCTGTTCGGCTCACAAACGCTCATCGCATATTCGATCACGTTGCAGCGCGTAGCGGCATCAGCGCACGATAGGTGCAGGATTATACCCGATATCATGTCGTTTCGGTCCATGTGTCCCCCTCCAAATTCATTTGATAGTCCGATTTTACAGTTTGTCGTGAAACATTTCAACGCATTCACAGCACCGGCGAATACCAATATCGGTGCAAATTTCCCACCACAGAAAGAAGGCAATGAACGTGAAAAAAGATGATCTGCGTTTTGGTATCGCATCAATTCTTCAATCTCTGCGTTTAAAAAAGGGCATGTCAAAAAACCGAATGGCCGAATATTTGGGGATCAACAAACGCACATGGTATGCATGGGAATCCGGCGAATCATCGCCCAACATCGTCGATTTCATCAACATATTTACCGAATGCGGTGAATCCATGCTGCGCCCAATATTCGAAATGCTGTATTCCGGTCATTCCGGCAAATCAGTCGACACCCGCGAAACAATGAAGAAATTCACCGATGAAATCGCAACGGACCATCAATGCGAAATCATGAAGTTCTTCGCCCTCGGCGACCACGGATCAAATTTCGCCCCGCAAATGGAATTGTTTTGTGCATACAATCATCTACCAATGGAACAGAGGTTTTTCGTCGCCGAAATGGTCTATACATCATTCCTAATCGCATCCAACCGCGGCGACCTAATCGCAACCGATTCCGTTATGCCGGATATGAAAATATGGCAATCAGGCCTAAAGGCAAGCCAACGCGCCGCCTATCAGCGATTGAACAGCTATACAACCATCACGGAGGATTAAATGATACGCGCAGACATCTATTGCCGTGTTTCAACGGCAGAACAGGAACGTGAAGGATATTCCCTAGAAGAACAGGAACGCAAATTGCGTCTATATTGCGAATCGCACGAATGGGAAATCAACAACGTATATATTGATCCGGGATTCAGTGGAAAAGACATGAACCGCCCGGCACTTCAATCCATGTTGGAAGATGTGCGCCAACGATCCGTCGATGTGGTTTGCGTCTACAAATTAGATCGTTTTTCCCGCCGTCAGAAGGATGTTCTATATATGATCGAGGATGTTCTATTGCCCAACGATGTGAATTTCGTTTCAATGACAGAAACCCTCGATACCGCAACGCCTTTCGGCATGGCAATGATCGGAATCCTCGCGGTTTTCGCCCAATTGGAACGCGAAACCATCAAGGAACGAATGTGGATCGGCATAGAAGCATCCGTAAAACAGGGAAACCACGGATGCGGAACGGGAGGAAAAACACCTATAGGTTATAGCGTTGTCGATAAAAAATTCGTCATAAACGAATACGAAGCACAGGCCGTGCGAATCGTATTCGAACGATACACGCGTTTCGAATCAATCACAAGCATATGGCAATACATGGATCAGCATTATCCCATGCGAGAATCCGGCTGGTCGGCATCGCGTGTTCATCACATATTGAATTGCCCGATGTACATCGGCATGCAAAACTGGCGCGGTCAGCTATTAGAGGATAAAGATGCGCCGATCATCGTTGATCGCGAAATGTGGT
>JAZRWX010000232.1:0-7486 GCA_045599905.1 Acutalibacteraceae bacterium | reverse complement strand
GACCTATATGCGGCAGACCGCGCTGATCACGCTGATGGCGCAGATCGGCTCATTCGTGCCGGCGCAGATGGCGGAAATCGGTATCTGTGACGCGATCTATACCCGTGTCGGCGCTTCGGACGATTTGGCAAGCGGTCAGTCCACTTTCATGGTCGAAATGAGCGAGGTCGCCGAAATCCTGAAAACCGCCACCAAAAACAGCCTGCTGATTCTGGACGAAATCGGCCGCGGCACTTCTACCTATGACGGTATGGCGATCGCGCGCGCGGTGTTGGAATACGTCGCGGACAAGCGTAAACTCGGCGCCAAGGCGCTGTTTGCCACCCATTATCACGAACTGACCGAAATGGAAAACGAACTGTCCGGGGTCAAAAATTATAATATCGCGGTCAAAAAGCGCGGGGATGATATCATCTTCCTGCGCCGTATCGTACCCGGCGGTGCGGACGACAGTTACGGTATCGAGGTCGCCAAACTTTCCGGCATTCCCGATTCGGTGATCCGCCGTGCCAAAGCGGTGCTGAAACAAACGCTGGAAGAGGGTGTCGTGACCTACCGCACCGTTTCCGCGCCCGATGCGCAGATCCCGTTGGAAATGCAGGGCGCGACCGATATTCTGCATGAATTGCAGATGCTCGACGTCAACACCCTGACCCCGATCGAGTCGATGGGAATTCTGTTTGATCTTGCCAATAAAGCAAAATGCATATAAACTATTTCAATAGATAAAGCAGGTGAGAAAAATGCCGAAAATCAATGTGTTGGAAAAGAACGTAGCCGAACTGATCGCCGCCGGCGAGGTGGTGGAACGTCCGGCGTCGGTCATTAAAGAACTGGTCGAAAACGCCGTGGACGCCGAAGCTAAACGGATCACGGTCGAAATTCAGCACGGCGGCATCTCCTATATGCGTATCACCGATGACGGCTGCGGCATTTCTCCTGCTGACGTACCGCTGGCCTTTCTTCGTCACGCTACCAGTAAAATCAAAAACGCCGAAGATTTAGACGGCATTGCCACGCTGGGCTTCCGCGGGGAGGCACTGGCGGCGACCTGCGCCGTGGCACGGGTGGAACTGCTGACCAAAACCGCCGACGGTGAAATCGGTACGCATTATTGTATCGAGGGCGGCGCGGAAACCGTGAATGAAGAATCCGGCTGTCCCGACGGGACGACCATAATCGTGCGGGATTTATTTTACAATACTCCGGCGCGGATGAAATTCCTGAAAAAATACGTTTCCGAAGGCAACACCGTTGCTGCGGTCCTGGACCGGGCGGCATTGTCCCACCCGGAAATCGCCTTCAAACTGATCCGGGACGGCAAGACAACGCTGACCACTTCGGGCGACGGCAAACTGGAATCTGCCGTATACAGCGTGCTGGGACGTGATTTTGCCAAATCCGTCATTCCCGTTTCGGGGGAAAGCGGCGGCATTACCGTGACCGGCTGTACCGTAAAACCCGTTTCCTGCCGCCAGTCGCGCAGTCATCAGTTCGTTTTTCTGAACGGCCGTTTCGTGCGTTCGGGTACGGTGACCGCCGCTGCCGAGCAGGCGTATAAAAACAGCGCCATGATCGGAAAATTCCCGGCTTTTGTGCTGAACGTTTCCGTACCTTACGGCGCGGTGGACGTTAACGTGCATCCTGCCAAGACCGAAGTCCGCTTTTCGGACGAGCGCCGTGTTTTTGACGCGGTCTATTACGCGGTGAAAAGCGCGATTACCAACGGCGATACCCGTCCGGTACTGGATTTGACCCCCAAACACAAACCAAACGGCGCTTCCAGAATGACGGTACAGGAATACCGTCAGGAAGTGATGAAGATCGAAAAGAAACCGCTTCCGGTGCCGCCGAAAACCGAATCGGCCGTACCCGCGGCACCAAAACCGACTGCCGCGGATGATACCCTGCAACTGAAAAGTGAAAGCATTCCGTTCTTCTTGCGGAAAGACATCCGCATTGAACGGGACGAGGATGAACCGGCGCAAACCGCCGCAAAACCGGTCGAGCGGCAGACGGAAAAGCCGGGCGAAGAACCGGCGAAAACCGAGTCCGTCCCGATTGTTGAGGAAGAACCCGTCCGTCTGGCAGGGGAAGCGTTCCGCAGTTATATCATTGCGGAAAAGGGCAACAGTATTTATCTTATCGATAAACACGCCGCGCATGAGCGTGTGCTGTTTGAAGAAATGAAAGCCAACCGCACGGTCGAGATGCAGAATCTTCTGACCCCCGTTCATGTCCGGTTAAGCCGTGAGGAGTACGATGCGATCCTGTCTTCGGCGGAACTTCTGCGGCAATCCGGTTTTGAAACCGAAGATTTCGGTAACGGAACCGTTCTGGTGCGTGCTATTCCGGCACCGCTGGCGGGAACGGATATTCCGGCTGTGATCGAGGAAGTCGCCGCCGGTCTGCTGACACGCGGCAGTGTTCAGGTCGAACGGCTTGACCGCATTTATCATACGATCGCCTGCAAAGCGGCGACCAAGGCGGGATATCACTCGGCGGACGCGGAGTTGTTAAGTCTTGCAAAACGGGTACTGGAAAATCATGATATCATGTATTGTCCGCACGGACGTCCGGTCGCGTTTGAAATCAAGAAGAACGATCTGGAAAAATATTTCGGAAGGATTCAGTAAACGATGATCCCATTATTGTGCATTGCCGGGCCGACCGCGTCGGGGAAAACCGCGCTTGCCGTTGAACTGGCAAAACGGTTTGACGGTGAGATCGTTTCGGCGGATTCCATGCAGGTCTACCGCGGGATCCATATCGCTTCCGCCGCGCCGGATGAAGCGGAAAAGCAGGGGATCCGGCATCACCTGATCGAGTTTTTGGATCTGAACGAATCGCTTACCGTGGCGGATTACGTTCGCCTGGCGGACGGTGTAATCGCGGATATCCACGCGCGCGGAAAACTGCCGATCGTGGCGGGCGGAACGGGTCTTTATATGGATGCGCTGACCAAAGGACTGCGCTTTGTGGAAGAGGCGACCGACTTTTCTTTGCGGGATGAACTGACCGCGCGTTTTGATCGGTCGGGCGGCGAGGAAATGCTGCGGCGCCTGGCTGAATTCGACCCCGAAACGGCACAGCGGCTTCATCCCAACGATAAGCGGCGCATCATCCGCGCCTTTGAAATTTACGAAACGACCGGGAAAACGCTGACCGAAGCCAACGAACAGTCGCATCCCGAAATCAAAAAATATGACACATTACAGATCGGGCTGACCTGCCGGAACCGTGAACTGCTGTATGAGCGGATCAACCGCCGGGTAGACCTGATGCTGGAAAAAGGATTGCTTGAAGAAGCCGCCGCTACGCTGGATATGCCGCAGACGGGCGGCGCGGCACAGGCAATTGGACACAAGGAACTGTACCCCTGCTTGCAGGGACGTATTTCGCAGGAAGAGGCCGCCGAAAATCTGAAACGGGCGACCCGCCGTTATGCCAAACGGCAGTTGACGTGGTTCCGGCGCAATGAACAGATGCAATGGATCTATACCGACGAAACGCCCGATGCGGCGGCTTTGGCGGAAACTCATGTAATGAAATGGAGGGAACGTCTGTGAAAGGCAATACCGTACTGCGTATTTTTATCGTGCTGGCAGTTTTGATTTTTTTCGGCCACCAGATCTATGCTTCGGTTTATAAGCCGATCACGACGGAAAACGTTTCGCATTATGAAACGGTGGACGGATTGAACGTTACCGGCATTATCATGCGGCGGGAAAAACTGGTGACCTGCAAAACAGACGGGGTATACCATTACCTGATCGCCGACGGAAACCGTGTTGCCAGCGGCGGTACGATCGCCAATATTTACGACAGCGAAGAAGCTTCCATGACCATGCTTGAAATCGATAAATTAAGCGCGCAGATCGCCGATATGCGTGATTTACAGCACTATAACAATCAACAGGCGGCGGATCTTGAACTGATCAACGGCCGTATTACGGATTCGTATAATGAACTGATCCGCGGCTGCGCGGACGGGAATTATGAAACCCTTTCGACGGATGTGGATACGTTGCAGGGCGATTTGAATCGCCGGCAGGTGGCGACCGGGCAGATGACCGACTTTTCCAAGCAGATTTCCCAAATGAAAAAGCGGTTGAAAAATCTGCAAAACAGTCTGCCTGCCGCGAAAGGCAGTATCAAGGCGTCGCTGTCGGGTTATTTTTCGACTATGACGGACGGATACGAAACGGTCTTTTCGGGTGAGGATCTTTCGGTCTATACCGCGGAATTTTTAGAAAAAATGAAGCCGAAGGAAACCCCGGGAAATGTAGTCGGAAAAATCGTTTCGGATTACGACTGGTATATTCTCGCCAAAATGCCGCTGAATGATTCTTTGCGGTATAAGGTGGGAGATTCGCTGGTCTTGCAGACTGAGATCAAATCCAGCAAAAATTTAGACGTGACGGTGGCGCAGATCAATGTTTCGGAAAAGAAAGACAGTGCCGTTGTCATTTTCGCGTGCAGCCAGATGTGCCGTGAACTCGCTTCCATGCGTACCGGCGCAATGACGATCGTCAATAAGACCTACGAGGGGTTGAAGGTCGCCCGCAGTGCGTTGCGCGTGGTCGATTCGGTACGCGGCGTCTACGTGGTTTCGGGCGTTACGCTGGAATTCGTTCCGATCAATATTCTGTACTCGAACGAGGAATTTATCATCTGCGAACAGCAGCAAAGCACCGATACGGTTTTGCGTCTGTATGATGAAGTGGTTGTGAAAGGAAAGAATCTGTATGCCGGAAAAGTCGTCAACTGAATTATTCGATGAAAATTATGCCGAGGTACGCGCCCGGCTGAACGCCGCCATCGAAAAAAGCGGAAGAACACCGCAATCGGTCACTTTGCTGGCGGCAACCAAAACCGTGGACGTCGGGGTGATCAATCACGCGATCCGGTCGGGAATTTCGGTGATCGGTGAAAACCGTGTGCAGGAACTGCTTTCAAAGTATGATGATTTGATTCCGGTGGAAAAACATCTGATCGGGCATTTGCAGACCAATAAGGTCAAAGACGTGGTCGGAAAAGTGTCGCTGATCCATTCGGTCGATTCGTTGAAACTGGCTTCGGCAATTCAGAACCGTGCCGAAAAACTCGGCATTTGTCAGCGTGTCCTGCTGGAAGTCAATATCGGCGGTGAAGAAAGCAAATCGGGTCTTGCCCCCGAGGAGGTACTGCCGACCTTGACGGAAATTGACCGTTTGCCGAATATTCGCGTGTGCGGATTGATGGCAATTCCGCCGATTTGCAACGCGCCGGAAGAAAATCGAAAATATTTTTCAAAAATGCGGCAGATGTTTCTTGACATTGGCACCAAAAAAATGGATAATAGTAATATGGAAATTCTGTCGATGGGTATGTCCGACGATTTTGCCGTCGCGGTCGAAGAGGGCGCGACAATGGTTCGGGTCGGTACGGCACTGTTCGGCAAACGAAATTACAATTTGTAAAAGGAGAATAAATCATGGGTCTGTTTGATAAAATCAAGGATATTATGAGTATCCCGGAAGAAGACGAATTTGACGAAATCGAAGAAACGGAAGAAGCACCTGCCAAACAGCGTGCCGCGGCCGAAGAACCGGCGCCCCGCCGTTCTGAAATGCCGCGCGTTTTTCAGGGTGGTCGTTCCAAAACGGTTACGTATTCTCCGGATAAGCCGGCGATCCAGGTCGTGCTGGTCAAGCCGGAACGTTTTGATGACGTCCCCTCCATTGCCGATAACCTGAACGAGGGTAAAACGGTCGTACTGAATCTGGAAATGACCGACCGTGATACTTCCCGACGTATTGTTGACTTTATCAGCGGTGTGGCGTATGCCAACCACGGCAATATCCGCCGTGTCGCGAACAATACCTTTATCATCGTCCCCAGCGAAGTGGATATCATGGGCGAACTGATGTTGGACGATTACAGCGATACCAGTAAACTCTACTTCTGATGGATGCCGACCTTTTCCCGGCACGTGTCCGGGATACGGCACAGTTGTGTGAACGCACTGCAACGCCCCGCTTTCTGGGCTTTCTGACGCCATCGGAAGCAGCCGTTGCTTTAACGGTCACCCGGGGGCTTTCCTGTAAAACGGTTTTTTTCGGCGGATATGAATCGGCGGAACGAACGGTACTGGCCTGCCTGCCGGACTGGTGCGAAGAACCGGATTTTCCCGTCACCGCGGTGACGTTGAAATACCGGACTTGTGACCGTTTGACCCACCGTGATTTTCTGGGCTCGCTGATGGGGCTGGGAATTACGCGTGAATCGGTCGGTGATATTTTGTGCGAGCCGGGACGTGCGGTCATTTTTCTGTCCAACGACATTTTACGTTACGTGACCGAACAACTGCGGAAGGTCGGTTCGGTCGGGGTGGAAATCACACCCGGCGCGGAAGAACCGCTGCCGCAGGTTTCGAAAAAAGTTTCCGCTACCGATACCGTTGCTTCTCTGCGGTTGGATTGTGTTGTTTCGGCTTTGTGCGGATGTTCCCGCAAGGCGGCGTCGGAATACATTGCCGACGGTCGGGTCCGTATCGGCTCGGTTGCCTGTGATAAGGGAACACATACCGTCGCCGCGGGGGATTCCGTAACGGTGCGCGGCATCGGAAAATTCAGCATTGAAAACGCGGACTCTTTTTCAAAAAAAGGAAGAATTATTCTAAAATACAGTAAATATGTTTGAGGTGTTTACAGATGTTAAAATCCAATGAAATCAGGGAAATGAAGTTTTCAACCAAGACTGTCGGCGGATACCGGCAGGAAGAAGTCGATGTCCTGCTGGACAAAATCGAGGCCGATTACGAGTGGTATGAGCGCAATACCCGCGAATTGCAGGGAACGATCGCCCGGATGAATCAGGAAATGGAAGACTATCATCAATCGCAGGACAGTCTGCAAAGCGTCTTGATGAATGCCCAGCGTCTGGCGGATCAGATCGTAGCGGAAGCGCGTGTGAAAAGTGCGCAGATCGTTGCGGAAGCGCAGGAAAACGTGGACCGCATCGCCCAGCGCGAAAAGGAACTTTCCGCCAGTTTTGAAGAAAAAGCTACACAGCGGAAAGCGGCTGTCAAGCAGGAAATCGATTCGGCATTGCGTGTTGCAAAACTGAAACAGACGGCGATGGAAACCGCGGCAAATGACGCGGTCGCCCGTCAGCAGTTGCTGTATGATAAACTGAAACTGGAAATTTCCGCGTTTAAGTCGGATATTACCCGTAAATACCGTGAACATTTGGAATTGTTGCAGCGTCTGCCCGACAGTGTCCCGATGGATCCGCAGGCAATTGCGGCCGCGGCTTCCGCGGCGGTCGATCGCGCGCCGGCGCCGGAATCTTTTGTTCCGCAGCCGGAACCGGTCCAGCCGCCTGTTGTCGAGCCGGTAACACCGCTGGTCGCCGAACCGGTTGCCGAACCGACTTTTGAACCGTTCACGCCGCCTGTTGCCGAACCGATCGTAGAAACTTTCGCGGAACCGGAAATTTCGGA
>JAZRWX010000231.1:0-4591 GCA_045599905.1 Acutalibacteraceae bacterium | reverse complement strand
AAAAAAAGACAGCCGCACGAGAGCGGCTGCCCGAAATTGTAATGCGTTGCTAAACTTCTGTGCCCCTTTCAGGGGCTACGCCAGTATTCACCCCTTATAGGGGTGGTGCATACCACCAGTTCACTGGTGGTTATGATTTTTTTGGCGAAAAGAAACAAGAGTATTATTCATTTGAACGGTATTTATCAATAACTTGCCAAAATATGCGCTGAAAGCGCATATTTATAAGAGTTTTTCTTGACAAATCAGCCAAAAGGGGGTATAATTGTTGCATATTTATTCAAGCAGTCATGCAAAAATATGCAGGAGAACCCAAAGAATGAAAAAAGTATTTATTGACGGAAGTGCCGGAACGACCGGCCTTCGGATTTTTGAACGTCTGGAAAGCCGGGAAGATATCGAACTGATCACGCTGACCGAAGCATTGCGGAAAGACGCCGCGGCGCGAAAAGACGCCATCAACCGATCGGATATCACCTTTCTGTGCCTGCCGGATGCCGCCGCGATAGAGTCGGCGCAGCTGGCGGATAATCCAGATACGGTCATTATTGATACTTCCACCGCGCACCGCACGGATCCGGATTGGGTCTACGGTTTTCCGGAACTGACGGGGCAGCGGCAGAAAATCTTTTCGGCCAAGCGCATTGCCAACCCCGGCTGTCACGCCAGCGGTTTCATTTCGCTGGTGGCACCGTTGACCGAAAACGGACTGTTGCCGAAAACCACCGGGCTGACCGCCTTTTCGCTGACCGGCTATTCCGGTGGCGGCAAAAAGATAATGGCCCATTATGAAAACGCGGACCTTGCGCCCGCATTGCTGGCACCGCGCATTTACGGTCTTTCCCAACAGCATAAACACCTGCCCGAAATCGTTCGGGTCTGCGGATTGCGGAAAACACCGCTGTTTTCACCCATCGTGTCGTCCTATTACGCCGGAATGGCGGTCGCCGTATCGCTGTTTGCGGACGAGATCCGCGGCACGGCGGCGGAAATCAAAGATTTGTACCGATCCTATTACACGGACGGGCTGATCACCTACTGTGACGCGGCGGACGAAACCGGCTTTCTGTCGGGCGGCGCGTTTGCCGGTCGTGATGATATGCAGGTTGCTGTTTTCGGAAATGACGAACGCATTTTGCTGGTTTCCCGTTTTGACAATCTCGGAAAAGGTGCTTCGGGAGCGGCATTGCAGAATATGAATATCGTGCTCGGTTTAGATGAAAAGACCGGGTTGAATATCGGAGGATAAACAATGAAACTGATTGAAGGCGGCGTTTGCGCCGCAAACGGATTTACAGCCGCGGGGATCCATTGCGGCATTCGCAAAAACAAATCAAAAAAAGACCTTTCGCTGATTTACAGTGAAGTGCCGGCGGGTGCCGCGGCGGTATACACCACCAATCTGGTCAAGTGCGCGCCGCTAACCGTCACCAAAAAACATTTGACCAACGGCACGGCGCAGGCGGTCATCTGCAACAGCGGAAACGCCAATACCTGTAACGCCAACGGCGTGGAGATCGCCGAGGAAATGAGCGATCTTGTCGCAAAAGAATTGAATATTTCGGCGGATGATATCGTGGTCGCCTCGACCGGCGTGATCGGGCTTCCGCTGGAAATCGAGCCGATCGCCGCCGGAATTCCGCAGTTGAAACAGGCATTGTCACGAAACGGCAGTGCCGATGCCGCTGAAGGGATCATGACGACCGATACCGCATTGAAAGAGGTCGCGGTCGAATTTACGCTTGGCTCAAAAACCTGCCATATCGGCGGTATCGCAAAGGGAAGCGGCATGATCCACCCCAATATGGCGACCATGCTGGTCTTTATCACCACCGACGCGGCGATCGATCCGGAACTGCTGCAAAAGGCCCTTTCGGGAGACATCGCCAATACGTTCAACATGATCAGCATTGACGGCGATACCTCCACCAACGATATGGTAACGGTTCTTGCCAACGGCTTGGCGGGGAATCCCGTGATCGATACCGAAAATGAGGATTTCGCGACCTTTATGCAGGCACTCAATACCGTAACGGTCCATCTCTGCCGCATGATCGCCGGTGACGGCGAGGGCGCGACCAAATTGCTGGAATGCAAGGTGGACGGTGCCCGGGATATTCAGACCGCAAAGACGGTCGCGAAAAGCGTGATCTGTTCCAGTCTTTTGAAGGCGGCAATGTTCGGCGCGGACGCCAACTGGGGACGTGTGCTGTGTGCCATCGGTTACAGCGGCGCCCGGGTCGACGTCGATCAAATCGGTGTTTCGTTTGCCAGCGCCAAGGGAACGGTCGAAGTTTGTAAAAACGGCGCGGGCGTTGCGTTTTCGGAAGAAAAGGCCAAAGAAATATTATTGGAAAAAGAAATCTCGATCCTGGTCACGTTGGGGGACGGAACGGCGTCATCCACGGCGTGGGGCTGCGATCTGACCTATGATTACGTTAAGATCAACGGCGAATATCGCACTTGATCGGAAAGGAAACGGTTATGGCAAATCAATTTTCAAACGCGCAGCGCGCGCAGGTTTTAACGCAGGCACTGCCGTATATCAAACGGTACGTCGGCAAGGTCGTCGTGATCAAATACGGCGGAAACGCCATGATCAATGAAGAACTGAAACAGCAGGTCATGGAAGATATCGTTCTGCTGTGGCTGATCGGCGTCAAAGTCGTTCTGGTGCACGGCGGTGGTCCGGAAATCAGCGAACTGATGGAAAAACTCGGCAAAAAGACCGAATTTGTGGACGGCTTGCGCGTGACCGATAAGGAAACCGTTGACGTGGTACAAATGGTGCTGGCGGGAAAAGTGAATAAATCGCTGGTCAATATGCTGGAAATGAACGGCGGAAAAGCCATGGGTATTTCCGGCATGGACGGCCGCCTGATCGAAGCCACGGTCAAGGACGAACGGCTGGGTTACGTGGGCGAGATCACCAAGATCCATATCAGCCCCGTGACCGATCTGATCGAAAAGGGTTACATCCCGGTCATTTCCTCGGTTGGCTGTGATAAGGAAGGCAACACTTACAATATCAACGGTGATACCGCCGCGGCATATATCGCCGGCGCGCTGGGCGCGGAACGGTTGATCATGATGACCGATATCGCCGGGATCCTGCGCGATCCGGACGATCCCGCTACGCTGATTCCGGAAATCAGTATCAGCGAAGCCGAAAAACTTTACCGCGAGGGTGTGATCTCGGGCGGCATGATCCCGAAGGTCGATTGCTGTATTGAAGCGCTCAAACGCGGCGTGGAAAACGTGATCGTCATGGACGGCAGAGTTTCTCACTCGATCTTAATGGAACTTTTAACGAATGAAGGTGCCGGAACAATGTTTACCAAAGCAAGAGATTTAACGATCAAAGAAAAAGACGCCGCGTATATCGCCGGCACGTATAACCGTTTCCCGGTCGTGCTTTCTCACGGAAAGGGATCAAAGATCTGGGACGAAAACGGAAAAGAATATATCGATATGGGCTCCGGGATCGGGGTAACGTCTTTCGGTATCGCCGATGACAAGTGGCAGGATGCCGTTTCCGCGCAGGCGTCCAAATTACAGCACACATCCAATCTGTATTATACCGAACCCTGTGCGGTACTGGCTGAAAAACTGTGTGAAAAAACCGGGATGAGCAAGGTGTTTTTCTCAAATTCCGGTGCGGAAGCCAACGAATGCGCCATCAAACTGGCACGTAAATACGCCGCCATGAAAAAGGGCGAGGACTGCTATACCATCGTAACGCTGAAAAACAGTTTCCACGGCAGAACGCTGACGACCCTTGCCGCGACGGGGCAGGAGCATTATCACGAACTGTATCAACCGCTGACACCCGGATTCATCAACGTAGACGCTTATGATATTTTTGAACTGGAAGCACTGGGCGCGAAATATAAGATCGCCGCGATCATGATCGAATGCATCCAGGGCGAGGGCGGCGTCAACAATCTGAAAAAATCCTTTGTCAATGAGGTCGCGGAATATGCCGAAAACCGCGATATCCTGCTCATTGCCGACGAGGTCCAAACCGGTAACGGACGTACCGGAAAACTGTATTCATATATGAATTACGGCATCAAACCCGATATCATTACAACGGCAAAGGGACTTGCCGGCGGTCTGCCGCTGGGTGCTACGCTGATGGGCGAAAAGGTCAAGGACGTGTTCGCGTTCGGCGATCACGGTTCCACGTTCGGCGGCAACCCGGTCTGCTGTGCCGCGGCGATCAATATTTTAGACCGTATCGATGAAGATTTGCTGGAAGCCGTCAATGCCAAGGGTAAATATCTGGCGGAAGCTTTTGCCGATGCGGACGGCATCAAAGGCATCAGCGGTATGGGGCTGATGCTCGGTCTTGAAACGGTAAAACCGGCGGCGCAGGTCGTCAATGAATGTATGGAAAAAGGCGTTCTGTGTCTGACCGCAAAGGATAAAGTCCGTCTGCTTCCGGCGCTGAATATCCCGATGGAACTGTTGAAGCAGGCCGTCGAAGTGATCAAGGAAGTCTGCGCCGACCATGAATGAGGTGAACGAAATGCAGTTAAAGGGAAAAAGTTTTTTGAAACTGCTGGATTTTACGCCGGAAGAAATCACC
>JAZRWX010000230.1:0-1820 GCA_045599905.1 Acutalibacteraceae bacterium | reverse complement strand
CGAGGTGCCCGTAACGATCAGCGGCGGCGAATTCTGGAATTTTTCCCGCTTTGATAAAGAGTATAAATCGGCCGAGCGTATTGTAAAAGAACGGGATGCGCAGAATGCACGCGGTGTCAATTATTTGCTGAACATCGGACCCGATCATTTGGGACGTCTGCCCGGCGAAGCAGTCCGAATTCTGCAAAAAGTCGGGGAACTGGACCGCGCACAGCGGTAACTTGACAAATGCGCGTCATTCGTATATAATATATTTGTATTTTAAGGGTTGCATTTCGACGGAATGCAACCCATTTTTTGGGAGATTTTAATGATGTCAACGAACAAACAGTTTGATACGGTTATTATCGGCGGCGGTATCGGCGGATTGATGGCAGCTTACCGGCTGCATGAACAGCGACCGGAAATGCGCATCGCCATTACCGAGCGCGGAACCACTTTGGAAAAGCGTTGTTGCCTTGCCGGAAAAGAAAAAACCTGTGTTCACTGTAAAACTTGCAGTATTACCAGCGGTTTTGCGGGCGCCGGCGCTTTTTCGGACGGAAAATTCAATCTCGGAACGGCTTACGGCGGTACGCTGGGGGAAGAGTTGGGCGACGAAAAGGCAAATCTGTATATCGATGAAGTCGATAAAATCCTGAATAAATACTGTACTTCCGGCATTCCGAAAGTCTATCGTTCCAATGATGAACTGAAATTGAAATGCTTACAGAATAATCTGCGGCTGCTGGATATGAACGTCAAGCATCTCGGTACGGATAATAATTATCGCACCATGCAGAACCTGATCAACGCCATTGACGCATCCGGCACGGAACTTTTTTCGATGTATGACTGTGTGAAAATCGAAAAGATGAGCGGGCTTTATCGTTTGCACTATGCCAACGGTGAAACGCTGACAGCGCGGTTTGTTATCATCGCTACCGGACGGGGCGGTGCGAATTTTGTGGCGGATTTTTGCCGTGATTTTAATGTTCGTATGCGTTCCAATAATATTGACATCGGTGTTCGCGTAGAAATGAAAGACATTATTTGGCGCGAGTTTTCCGAAAAGATCTATGAGCCGAAGATCCTTTATAAAACCAAAACATTTGAAGATCGCTGCCGGATGTTCTGCTTTAATCAGGGCGGTCTGGTATCTGCGGAAAACAATCACGGGATCATTACGGCAAACGGTCATTCTTATGCGGAGGCCGAGAAAAAGACCGATAACTGCAATTTCGCCATTCTTTCAAGTATTCGCTTTACGGAGCCCTTTAATCAGCCGACCGAATATGCCGAAAATATTTCCCGGCTTGCAAACATGATCGGTAAAGACAATGTATTGGTACAGCGTTTCGGGGATCTGATCCGCGGTCGCCGCACCAATGATCACCGCTTGTCCCAAAACACGGTGATCCCGACATTGCGGGCAACGGCAGGGGATATTTCACTGGTTTTGCCGCACCGCATTCTGACCAATATCATCGAAACGATTTATGCGTTGGATCGCGTGGCACCGGGCACGGCGAATGATGATACGCTGTTGTATGCCTGCGAAAGCAAGTATTATTCCATTCGCCCCGAATTCATGAACGAAAAGTTTGAACTGGTGGACGGGGTGTTTATCATCGGCGACGGAAGCGGTATTTGCCGCGGTCTTTCCCAGTCCGGCGCAATGGGCATATATGTTGCGGATTGTATTACAAAAATGTAACGAAATGAACACAGATCGGAAGACCGGTCTGTGTTTTTTGCTAAATGTTCGGGAATGCCCGGATTGTTTTTTTACAAAGATTACAAACCTGTTAATTAGTGTCGAAAATTGTTGACAAGCACAA
>JAZRWX010000229.1:0-3554 GCA_045599905.1 Acutalibacteraceae bacterium | reverse complement strand
GGTCACGCTGTCCGGGATCGTGACGGATTTCAGACTTTCGCATTCACGGAACGTGGATTCCGGAACACGTGTGATCGCATTGCCCAGCGTCACGGACTGTAACAGTTTACACATACAGAAAATCCCCGTTCCGAGGGTCGTCGCTGAATTGGGCAGGACGGCGCTTGTCAAGGCAAAACAGTGGTCGAACGCCCCGGTTCCGATCCCGGTCACGGTTTCCGGTATTTTGACCGCGGTCAGTGAACGGCAGTTGCAGAATGCCTGCGGACCGATGTTTTTCACGGTTTTGTTAAAGGTGATCTTCGAGATCGGTGTATCGGCAAAGGCCTTGGCACCGATCGTGACAACGCCGGCGCGCAGGGTGTATTCGCCCCATCTGCCGGTCGGATAGCGAACCAGTTTAGTTTTCTTTTTGTTGAACAGAATGCCGTTTTCGGCGGAAAAAGTCAGGTTATCGGCGCTGACGGTAAAATCGGTCAACGCGGTACAGCCGGTAAAGGCATCGCTGTCAATGCGGGTGACGCTTGCTGGTACGTTAAAAGATTTCAACCCGGTACAATCGTAAAAAGAATTACTGATAATGTCGGTCACGTTTTTGGGAATCTTAACGGCAGTCAGCGATTTGCACCCGAAAAACGCACCGTTGTTGATTTGGGTGATGCCGGTGGGCAGCGTCAGGGCGGAAAGCGCGGTGCATTGGCTGAACGCGTCATCGCCGATCGAGGTAACGCTGTTCGGAATGCTGATCGCCGTCAGGTGATTGCAGTTATAAAAGGCGGAATTTCCAATGGTTTTCAGTCCTTTGGAAAGCGTGACGGCAGTCAGTTTCTGACAGTCGAAAAACGCGCTGTCGGCAATCGTTTTGACGCTCGTGCCGATCTGAACCGACGTAATGACCGAACTGCTGAACGCGTCGGCGTTGATACGGGTCACGGTTTCGGGTATGACAACGGCACCCGTTTTTTTCGGCAGACAGAACCACACCGCCGTTTGGGCCTTGTTCAATACCAATCCGTCCGAAACGGTATAGTTAGGGTTTTCGCTGTTGATCGTAAGGGTTTTCAGATTTTCACCAAAAGTATATTTTGAAAGACTTGTGACGGTTTTCGGAATGGAAACCGCGGTGATCTCCGGATAGTCCAACGCGCAGAAAGAAAGCGTGACGACCGGCTTGGAGTCAATGGCCGCCGGGATTTTTACGGTCGCCGGAACACTGCCGATAATGCCGTTGATGGTGATTTTATCGTTGTTGCAGGAATAATCAAAAGTGACGGCGGTCGTGGCCGCGGAGGCGACGAGCGGTAGCGAAAATACCGTTGTGAGGATCAGGACTACGGATAGGATCAGTGCAATGAATCTTTTTTTCATAAGTTTTCCTCCTGTATTTTTTATATATTGCATTGTTGAACAGTCGGTGCAACAAAAATCTCCTATGTGAAAAAGCACATGGGAGATCAGCATGATTTATGACTTATTTGGTTCGAATTTTTGCAACTTTCGAAAATGCACCATAATAGGTCTTACCGGCTACGGTCTTATAAGCGCGCACTTTTACATAGAATACACGTTTGGAAGCCAATCCGGTAATGGCTTTTTTCAATACCTTGGCAGTCACGATTTTCTTGGCAGAGAAGTTGGAACTTCTGGAATAGTAAATCTGATAACCGGTGACACCGGCGACCGCTTTGTGCGATACGGTCATTCGCTTGATGCCGGCGGTCAAAGTCGGCAGAGGAACTCTGGCGGGATTTGTCGCGACTGTGATCACGTCGGTATATTCACCGTAAGTTTTGACATTATTATTGACGGTATAAGAGCGGACTTTGAACTTATAAACTTTTCCGGCGGTCAGCTTTGAGAAAACTTTATATGTCCGAAGAACGAAGGTGTGTTTTCCGGTGGTGACATTATAAACGTCGTATCCGGAGGCACCTGTTACGGCGTTCCAGCTCAATTTCAAAGAATTTGTGGTAAATGCGCCTGCTTTGAGGTTATATACATTATTCGGAATTTTGAAGTTATAGGTTTTCGGCGCGGATTTGAATCGGGCGTTTGTGCCGTCGGTATACCAGTGCGCATAATTGTCAATGGTAATATTCTTGTAATCGGCAGCGGCTCCGGCATAGTATACGTGCAGTCCGGAATTGACCTTATAAAACGCGCCGCTGTCTATCGCCTTAACGGATTTCGGAACATAGATATTTTTCAGCGCGATACAGCCGAAAAATGCCGATTCTGGAATGCGTTTGGCGTATCGGCCGATAATAACTTTCGATAATGCGTTGCATTCCGAAAAAGCAAATGAACCGATCGAGGTCACTTTATTCGGAACGGTTATGGTTTTCAGCGCGTCACAGTGGGTGAAAGCTGACTTGTCGATCGAAACCAGATTTTGCGGCAGCGTGACCGACGGCAGCACATTACATCCGCAGAACGCGGCATATTCGATTTTTGTAACAGTAGTCGGCATACGGAATGCGGACAGATTTTTACATCCTGCGAATGTGTAAGCCGGAATGGAAGTGATTTTTTGGCTGATCGTCGCACTGGTCAGCGCGGGACAATACGAAAAAACTCCTTCGCCCAAAGTTACTGTTGTGTCGGGCAATACTGCTTTCTTCAACCGTGAACAACCGGAAAAAGCAAAATCACCGATTGATTTGACTGTGCCCGGCAAGGTGACAGACGGCAGATAAGAACAGCCGTAAAACGCTTCGTTTCCGATCGATACCAGTTTTTTGTTGAACTGAATCCCGGTCAGCCCTTTTACATTGTAAAATGCGTTTTGACCGATCGAAGTGACGGTGGCAGGAATGGTATAATTTCCGGATTTCGCCGTCGGATATTGTATGATTTTAGTTTTGGCTTTATTGAGCAAAACGCCGCTTGAAGAAATGAAATTCTCATTGCCGGAGGCCACCGAAATGGAGGTCATTTTTTTGCAGTCGCTGAAAGCGCCGATACCGATTTGTTGAATGTTTGACGGAATGGTGACCGACGGCAGGGTAGAACAACCGGCGAAAGAATCGTATTCAATAACGGTTACCGATTTCGGAATACTGATACTTTCGAGATTTTTGCAGTATTCGAATGTTGCCGATTTGATCTTTGTGATTCCTGAACCGAGTGTTATGCTTTTCAGTGCGGTACAGTTATTGAATGCACCGTGTCCGATCGAGGTAACGGAAGCCGGAATCTTGACAGAAGATAATTTCTGGCAGTAGAAAAACGCGTAATTGCCAATGCTTGTAAGGTTGGAATCAAGGGTGATCGATTGCAGTTCATAACAACTGGAAAAAGCATAAGCACCGATTTTCGTGACGTTTTTGCCAAGTGTTATGGATTTCAGACCGGTATAAGCAAACGCATCGCTTCCGATCGAGGTGATGCTGTCCGGAATAGTGACCGACGTCAGCGTTCCGCATCCGGAAAAGGCGGAGGAAGAAATAGCGGTCATGCTATTCGGAAGAACAACCGAGGTGATTCCGTATGTGTTTTCAAAAGCGTACGGTGCAATGGAGGTAACACCGTTCGGAATCGAGATTGCTCCTGAT
>JAZRWX010000228.1:0-30701 GCA_045599905.1 Acutalibacteraceae bacterium | reverse complement strand
CAGGTCGGTGCCGCGCTTTCTATCCGTGAATTGCTTGATATTGCCGAGGTACTGCGAATCATCCGCTCGGTCAAAAACTGGCGCGGGGACTGTTCGTCCGGTGAAGTTTCATTTGAGCATTTGTTTCATGCCTTGAATTCGAATAAGTATCTGGAAGATAAAATCAATCTTTGCATCAAATCCGAAGAAGAAATCAGCGATCAGGCATCACCGCTTTTAGCGCAGCTGCGGCGCAATATAGCCGGAAAATCCGCAAAAATCCGTGATATACTCGATAAAATTATCCGAAGCAGTACCGCGAAATATTTGCAGGAAGCCCTGATCACCCAGCGTGACGGACGTTTTGTCGTTCCGGTCAAATCCGAATATAAAAATGAAATCCGCGGTATCGTTCACGACACTTCTTCATCCGGCTCAACCTTGTTTATCGAGCCGATGTCGGTGGTGGAAACCAACAATGAAATTCGTGTGCTGAAAATCAAAGAGCAGGAAGAAATCACACGCATTCTGACCGAACTTTCCGCAGAAGCCGCCGATTTTTCAGACAGTATTAAATATTCCTACAATGCCCTTGTTGAACTGAATTTGATTTTTGCCAAAGCAAATCTGGCATATAAAATGGCGGCGGTCGTTCCGAAACTGAACGAGAACGGCTATGTTTTTCTGAAACGCGCCCGGCATCCGCTGATCCCGAAAAAAAGCGTCGTTCCGATCACGGTTTCTTTGGGCGGCGATTATGACTCTTTGATCATCACCGGTCCGAATACCGGCGGTAAAACTGTTACGCTGAAAACGATCGGTCTGCTGACGCTGATGGCAATGTGCGGTTTGATGATCCCGGCGGATGAAAGCAGTGAAATTTCCGTATTTCAACATATTTTCGCCGATATCGGGGATGAGCAGAGCATCGAACAGTCGCTTTCCACCTTTTCGTCCCACATGGTAAACATTATTGATATTCTCGAAACCTGCAACGATCGCTCGCTGGCGTTGTTTGATGAACTTTGCGCCGGCACTGATCCAATCGAAGGGGCGGCACTCGCAAAGGCAATTTTAATGGAACTGAAAAGTCGTGGCGTTAAAACGGTTGCTACGACCCATTATGCCGAATTGAAATCCTATGCACTGGACACAGAACGTGTTGAAAACGCCGGCTGTGAATTTGATATCGCGACCCTGCGGCCGACCTATCGACTGGTCATCGGAGTACCCGGTCGATCCAATGCTTTTGCTATTTCACGCCGCCTCGGTTTGGATGAATCTATTATTGACCGCGCAGGCGAGCAGGTGTCGGATGATGATCTGCGATTTGAACGGATCCTTGAAAGTCTGGAAAACGCACGTCAGGCGGCCGAAAAAGAACGTGAAAAAGCGTTGAAATTGCGTTCTGAACTGAATGAAGCCAAAAAGAAATCCGATCAGTTGGAACATGAATTCCGTCTGAAACAGGAAAAGCTGATGACGCAAACGCGTGAAAAAGCCGCGCAGATCCTTGAAAATGCGCGTGTGCAGTCATCACGGCTTTTGAATGAACTGGAAGACGTAAAGAAAAAAATGAATCCGCAAAACGCCGCCTCGCTTGCCGAGCGTGCCCGTGCGGATTATAAAAAAGCGTGGCGTGAAATGGAAAATGACGCCGATCCCATCACCGAAACAGCACCCGGCGGTGAAATGCTTTCCGCACTTCCTGCCGCCGGTGATATCGTTGTGATCCATTCGATCGGGCGTGATGCGACCGTTCTGGAAAGTGATGAAAAACGGAATCGCTGTTACGTTGTTTCCGGCTCGATGAAAATGTGGGTCAACAAAGATGACCTGCGCGTCAAAAAAGGCCGTGAGTCTACCGAAATCAAAAAAAACAGACGCGCCAAAGATATTGCTTCAAAAGCCATGCGCATCGTATCCGATGAGTTGGATATCCGCGGCATGGCAAGCGACGAAGCTTTAATGGAATTAGATAAATACATTGACAACGCGGTCCTTTCCGGGCTGGAAACAGTACGCATCATTCACGGAAAGGGAACGGGAATCCTGCGAAAAGCGGTACAATCTCATTTGCGCAGTCACAAATCAGTAAAATCGTTCCGCGTCGGCACTTTCGGCGAAGGCGAAAACGGCGTAACGATCGCTACCTTAAACGAGTAGGGAGGAATACCTATGGCAAATTTTCCGACACCGCATATCAATGCCACACCGGATGATTTCGCAAAAACCGTTATTATGCCCGGCGATCCGCTGCGGTCAAAATATATTGCCGAAACTTTTCTGACCAATGCAAAATTAGTGAATAACGTGCGTGGCGTTCAGGGTTATACCGGCTTGTACAAAGGAAAACCAGTTTCGGTCATGGCAAGCGGTATGGGGATGCCGTCAATCGGTATCTATGCTTATGAATTGTATCAATTTTTCGGTGTTGAACGCATTATCCGCGCAGGGTCTGCCGGTGGAATTCAACCGCAGGTCAACGTTCGGGATATAATTTTCGGTTTGGGTGCCTGTACCGATTCGAACTTTGCCCGGCAATATGATCTAAACGGCACTTTTTCACCGATTTGCAGTTACGAACTGCTCAAAACCGGCACACAAATCGCCGATGAACAAAAGATCAGCTATCATGTCGGAAACCTGCTGTCTTCCGATGTCTTTTATAACGATTCTTTCAAAACAGCCGACGTTTGGGGTAAGATGGGTGTTTTAGCCGTTGAAATGGAAGCCGCGGCATTGTATATGACCGCCGCCCGTGCCAAAAAACAGGCGTTGGCGATCTGCACTGTATCCGATCACCTTATCACCGGCGAATGTACCACGGCGGATGAACGGCAGAATTCATTTAATGAAATGATCAAACTTGCATTAGAAATTTCAACAAAGTAAATTATTATGTTGTTAAAAAAATGACCGAAAAAAGAATTGATTTCTTTCTTCGATCATTTTTTATATCAATATTAAATTATTAAAAGCATTAATCGACACTAACTACCTGGTTCATGTCATATAATCCGGGATTTTTTTTCTGTATGAATTTTGCGGCTTTCAGCGCACCGGCGGCGAAAATTTCTTTTGAGCCGGCCGAATGGGAAAGGGTAAGCACTTCATCGTGACCGGCAAAAATGATTTCATGTTCGCCGACGATCGTACCGCCGCGCACGGAATGGATACCGATCTCGTTTTTCGGGCGTTTGGCGCGTTTTGAATGTCGGTCATATTCGTATTCCATCTGATCGTCAAAAACCGAATTCAGGGCATTTGCAAGCATCAGTGCCGTACCGGACGGCGCGTCGATTTTCTGATTATGATGTTTTTCAATGATTTCAATGTCAAAACGGTCACCCAGTACCGACGCGGCCTTTTTCGCCAGCGAGCACAGCAGATTGACACCAAGCGACATATTAAACGTAAAGAAGATCGGGATGACCTTTGCGGCCTCTTTGATCTGCGCGACCTGCTCGGCCGAGTATCCTGTCGTTGCGATAACGATCGGAATATTGCGGCTTTCGGCATATTCGATCATATTACCGAGTATTGCCGGATTTGAAAAATCAACAATAACGTCCGGTTTTTCCCGCACTTCGGAAAACGATTTATAAACCGGGAAATCACTTTCTTTCGGGTAAAGATCAACGCCGCACAGAATGGAAATATCCGGATCATCAGATACAAGGTTGCTGATGACACGTCCCATTTTTCCGCAGCAGCCAACCAGCAGAATTTCAATCATATTTTTCACATCCGTTTTCAAATTCTTATAAACAACCGCAGGCCTTCAATTCGCGGATAACAAGTTCGCGGTTGGCTTCGCTCATCGGAACCAACGGCAGGCGGCAGGGGCCGACGTCGAGACCTAAAATATTCATCGTTTCTTTGACCGGGATCGGGTTCACGTCACAGAACATCGCATTCATCAGACCGAGGTATTTTAATTGCAGATCCTGTGCGTGCTGTACGTTGCCTTCCAGATAGGAAACACACATTTCGTGTACTACACCGGGCAGATAATTGGATAAAACCGAAATGACACCTTTACCGCCCAGCGACATGATCGGAACGGTCTGATCATCATTTCCGGAATATACGGTAAGTTCATCGCCGCACAAATGACGGATCTCGGCGATCAACGAAAGGTCGCCGCTGGCTTCTTTGGTAGCGACGATGTTCGGATGTTTCGCCAGTTCCTTGTAGGTTTCGGGTTTAATATGTACCCCTGTGCGTGAGGGAACGTTGTAAAGAATGATCGGTTTATCGACACGGTCGGCAATGTAATTATAGTGGGCGATCAAACCGGATTGTGATGTTTTATTGTAGTAGGGTGTAACCATTAAAAAAGCATCCGCACCGGCGCGGGAAGCATCATTACACAGTTCAACGGAATAGACCGTATCATTACTGCCGGTACCGGCAATGATTGGGACACGACCGGCCGCGGTTTTAACGGCATCTTCGATAACTTTAACGTGTTCATCATAACGCAGGGTGGATTTTTCACCGGTCGTTCCGCAGATGACCAACGCATCGATACCGCCGTCGATTTGTTCGTTGATCAGTCGGTGAAGACGATCATAGTTTACCGTCATATCTTCGTTCATCGGTGTGATCAAAGCGGTGGCGGCACCTGTAAATATAACCTTTTTCACGAAAAGACCCTCTTTCTGAAAATTAGTCCATATAACCTTTGGCACAAAGCAATTCCGCTAACAGTACGGCACCGCCGGCGGCACCGCGCAGTGTATTGTGAGAAACACAGACGAATTTATAATCGTACTGCGTGTCGGGACGCAGTCTTCCGATCGAGATTGCCATACCGCCTTCCAGATCACGCGCAAGTTTAGTCTGCGGCATATCATCTTCGGTAAAGTAATTCAAAAACTGTTTCGGCGCGTGGGGAAGGGCAAGTTCCTGCGGAACACCCTTAAAGTTTTTCCAGACCTCAAAGATCTGTTCTTCGGTCGGCTTATTTTTGAATTTTACGAACACGGCCGCAAGATGTCCGTCCGAAACCGGAACACGCAGGCATTGTGCCGTAAAATGCGGACGATTCGACAGCGCGATTTTATCACCGTCAACTTTACCCCAGATTTTTAGCGGCTCCTGCTCGCTTTTTTCTTCTTCGCCGCCGATATACGGAATCACGTTATCTAAAATTTCGGGCATTCTTTCAAACGTTTTACCGGCACCGGAAATTGCCTGATAGGTACATACAAGGCATTCATCCACTTCAAAACCTGCCTGATCCAGCGGGAATAACGCCGGAACATAACTTTGCAGGGAACAGTTGGATTTGACCGCGACAAAACCGCGCTTCGTGCCAAGACGCTTGCGCTGTGCCTCAATGATTTCAATGTGTTCCGGGTTCAATTCCGGCACGACCATCGGAACGTCGGGTGTAAAGCGGTGCGCGCTGTTATTGGAAACAACGGGGCACTCATACTTTGCGTAGCGCTCTTCCAGTGCTTTGATTTCATCCTTTTTCATGGCGACCGCGCAAAAAACAAAGTCAACGGCGGCAACGATCTTTTCAATATCATTTTCAGCGTCGAAAACGGTCATTGTTTTCAACTTTTCGGGCATTGCGTCTTTCATTGCCCAACGGTTTCCGACCGCTTCTTCATAGGTTTTTCCGGCACTGCGTCCGCTGGCAGCCAGCGCCGTGACCGTAAACCACGGATGGTCAGCCAAAAGAAGCGAAAAACGTTGACCGACCATGCCGGTCGCGCCGATGATTCCTACACGATAATTCTGTTTCACGATAAAAGATTCCCTTCATGCAATAATTTTACTTGATATTAACAGTAATTTGCAATATAATACTAAATAAATATACCATTAAGTATACTGTTTGTCAAACCATTTTATACCTTTTAAGCAGAAAGTTACCGGTGAATTTATGAAAACAAGTGATTTCTTTTATGATCTTCCGCAGGAGTTGATCGCGCAAACGCCGATCGAACCGCGTGACGCTTCCAGACTGATGTTTTTGAACAAGGACAGCGGGGAAGTTACCCATACCGTTTTTCACAACCTGAAAGATTATTTGAAACCGGGCGATTGCCTGATTCTGAATAACACGCGGGTACTGCCTGCACGCATTTTCGGTACCCGTACCGACACCGGCGCTGTTGTCGAATTCGTTTTATTGCGTCAGCGCGGTCAATTATTATGGGAATGTATCGCGGGTCCGGGGAAAAAAGCGAAAGAAGGTCACCAATTCCGCTTTTCAGATAAACTGTCCGCTGTTGTTAAAGAAGTCAAAGATGATGGCAACCGTATGCTTGAATTTACCTGCGACGGTGAATTTTTCGCTGTGCTGGACGAAATCGGGCAGATGCCGTTACCGCCCTACATAAAAGAAAAACTGGAAAATAAGGAACGGTATCAAACAGTTTACTCCAAAGAATTAGGTTCCGCCGCGGCACCGACTGCCGGTCTGCATTTTACGCCGGAACTGTTGCAGGATCTGATCGACAGCGGTATTCGTGTGGAATACGTTACTCTGCACGTTGGTCTCGGAACGTTCCGTCCGGTCAAGGTGGATGACGTCACAAAACATAAAATGCACACCGAATATTATTATATGCCGCAGCATACCGCGGATGTGATCAATGAAACCAAGAAAAACGGTGGACGCGTAATCTGTGTCGGTACTACAAGCTGCCGCACGGTCGAAAGCGTGGGCACAAAATACGGCGAGATCAAAGAATGTTCCGGGGATACGGATATCTTTATCTATCCCGGATATCAGTTCAAATGCATGGATGGTCTGATCACAAATTTCCACCTGCCGGAAAGCACGCTAATTATGTTGGTTTCCGCTTTTGCGGGATATGATCATATCATGAACGCGTATAAAACCGCCGTTGAAGAACGGTATCGTTTTTTCAGTTTCGGTGACGCGATGTTGATTTTATAAGGAGATTTTATGTATCGTTTAATAAAACAAGAAGGGGAGGCCCGGCGCGGAGAGTTCGTTACCAACCGCGGCACCGTACAGACGCCGGCTTTCATGAATGTTGCAACGGCCGCCGCGATCAAGGGCGGTCTTTCCGCGGAGGATTTACGTAATATTGACTGTCAGGTCATGTTGTGTAACACCTATCATTTACACCTTCGTCCGGGTGACAAAATCGTTCACGACTGTGGCGGATTACACCGCTTCACCCGTTGGGACGGCCCGATTCTGACCGACAGCGGCGGTTTTCAGGTCTTCTCGTTGGGTGCTTTGCGGAAAATCGAAGAAGAAGGCGTGACGTTTAATTCTCATATTGACGGACGGCGAATTTTCATGGGTCCGGAAGAAAGTATGCAGATCCAGTCGAATTTGGGTTCGACCATTGCCATGGCTTTTGATGAATGCGTTGAAAATCCGGCGGAATATAATTACGCCAAACAAAGCTGTGAACGTACGACACGCTGGTTAAAGCGTTGTCAGGATGAAATGAAACGACTGAACGGTTTGGAAACGACTGTCAACCCCGAACAGATGCTGTTCGGGATCAATCAGGGCTGCACCTATGGCGACCTGCGCGTTGAACACATGAAAACGATCGCCGAAATGAATCTCGACGGCTACGCGATCGGCGGTCTTGCGGTCGGTGAGCCGACCGAGGTGATGTACGATATCATCGAGAAGGTCGAGCCCTTTATGCCGAAGGATAAGATCCGTTACCTGATGGGGGTGGGTACCCCGCTGAATATTCTGAACGGCGTTGCGCACGGTATCGATCTGTTTGACTGTGTAATGCCCAGCCGGAATGCGCGTCACGGTCATTTGTTTACTTCGCAGGGCATCATCAATCTTAATAATCAGAAATATGAACGTGATATGCGCCCGGTCGATGAAGAATGTGACTGTCCGGTCTGCCGTCAATACAGCCGCGCCTATCTGCGCCATTTATTGAAAGCGGGCGAGATGCTTTCAAGCCGATTGAACGTTATCCACAACCTTTGGTTTTATAATCATCTGATGACCGATATCCGAAACGCGCTTGATGAAGGCAGATTTGCGCAATTTAAAGCGGAAAAAGAGCAGGTTTTGGGGCGTCGGATATAATTTTACCGTTCATTCACAATTTTTTGCTTGCATTCCGTCGTTCGTTTATGTATAATAAGTTTTAGATTTTTTGAAAGGAATTATCAATTATGTTATTTACGCTTGCAAAAGAAACTGCAAATGCCGCCCAAGGCAATCAAGGGGGGGCGCTTGGTCTGTTAGTGACTTTCCTGCCTTTCGTTCTGATCATTGCGGTCATGTATTTCCTGATGATCCGCCCGCAGAAGAAAAAGGAAAAAGAAGAAAAGAAAATGCGTGAAAATCTGCAAATCGGTGACGAACTGCTGACGATCGGCGGTATTTACGGTCGTGTCATTTCTTTGAAAGATGATTCGATCGTTATTGAATCCAAAAGCGATCACAGCAAACTGACCATTGCCCGTTGGGCCATTCAGCAGAATCTGACCGTTCACGAGGATACAGCCGAATAATAACGAACCCTCCGTCATATCTTTTGACGGAGGGATTTTTTATGCGTAAAATAAATACGGAATGCTGTTTATGCTATCTGAAAGGGTTTTTGATCGGCATACCGATCAGTGCGGTATGCCTTTGCCTTGCCGCGGTCGGAATGATGTATTTGTCCGCCGACCGGGCTTTTGCCGCGCCGTTGGCAACGCTGTGCCTTGCGATCGGTTCTTTTTTCACCGCTTATTTTACCGCGTATAAACGAGGCGAGAAAGGGTGGGCGGTCGGCTTGATTACCGGCGGCATTTATTTCGTTATTATTACGTTTATCGGACTCTTGGCACGTGAATCCGGCGTGACCATAAATTCAGCATTTCATCTGGTCATTATTCTGTTAAGCGGATTGATAGGCGGGATCGTTGGTGTCAATCGAAAAGACCGCAAAAAATATATATAACAATCGGGCAGAGCATTATTTAAGTGCTCTGCCCGAAATTTTATTCACTTTCACACGTCAACAGATTAATGACGGTTGAACATATTTCCGTGGAATTTTCAAGAAAACGATCCTTGATACGCTGTCCCTGCGCATCGTCGACAACGACCATTTTAATGCTTAACAACGGCTTTTTTCGATCCAGCGCGGTGCAGGTAACGTAGGTCATTCCGTCTTCGTGGGTAATGGAAATATCTGAATTCTCCGCGTTACGGTTACGGGTCAACATCTTTTTTGTTGCCGTTAACGCACGGTTTTTAACGGTGATCGGTATAGAATCTTTCAATGTTTCATGAACGGATTTACCTTGTTCGGTCACGGTGAAACGGCCGTCATTTTCGGGCGAAAAAATCATACCGCTTTTTTCGAGGGAATGGAACGCATCACTTACTTCAAAAGCGTTGGCGATTCCCTCATAGTGCAAAAGATTGACCATACCGTCGGTCGGGACAGGCTCATTCAATTCGGTCAGGATATAGCAGATCAGAATTTTGATTTCAGCGGTACTGAAAAGTCCACCGACCGGCGCTACGCCGGCAGAAGCAGCATCTTTTTCCATGGAATACTCCTTTGTATTATTTCTGACTACTATTATACCTTTATTTGCGCATTTTTCAAGGGGTATTGTAAAATTTATCCGTCATAATCTTCAATTGCAAGTTCGGCTTCGTGCCGACTGGAAAATTCGATTCCTTTTGAAAGTTTCCGTCGGTCTTCATACGGCAGATTGTCTATAACGATTTCCGGATAATTTTTAACCGGCGTTCCGTTTTCAAACAATTGTACGGTTCCGCCGTTGATTTGTAAAAGGTAGACCGGATCTTTTTTTACCGTGGGCATCAGTGATAAAAATTCAACCATACCGAAAACCGTGAAAGCGATCATACAGCCGATCACGATTCCATATATGACTTTTTTACGCATAACATACACCTCAAAGGTATTTTTTGCTTTTATTTATATAATATTCTTCTAAAAATATAATGGTAAAAAAATTGTAACTTAACAAATAAGAAAATCATGGTATAATAGTCTAAAATGGTATTTTTACGTTTCACATACGGAGGTGCTATAATGTCCGAATTTTTTGAATATCCGCAGGATGAATCGCAGGATCTGAACGATTACGGTACTAATGATCAACGTTCGGATAATTTGGATATTCCGAATTTCTTTTCGGATTCAAGCAGTCAGAACCAGTCCGCTGTTTCGGATGGGGAAGTCGTGGATCTTTTCAGTTTTTCATCTGCCGCCGCAGAAAAAAATGAAAAGAAAATGAACCATCGTCAAAAACGCAAGCGTCGGTTGTTGATGACCATTCTGTCTATATTTTTGGTCGGCGTTATTACATTCAGCGTTGTTATCGGCGCGTTTTTGCTTTATTTCTTCACCATGGTCGATACTACGGTCGATGAATTCAACCTGAATGACCTTGAAGCCCTGTTCACGACGATCATATACGTCGATAACGGGAAAGGCGGGTATAAGGAATATAAACGCCTGCAAGGTGACAATAACTGTATCTGGGTCGAATATGATCACAATGCGGCATCCAAAAACGAAAAAGGATACCGTGGTATTCCGCAGAACATGGTCAACGCCGTCGTCGCGATCGAAGACAAGCGTTTTTATCAGCATCAGGGAACTGACTGGAAACGTACATTTTCGGCGTTCGCCAATATGTTCCTGCATTTTTACGCATCGAATCAGGGCGGTTCCACCGTCACACAACAGTTGGTCAAAAACCTGACGCTAGACGATCAGCAGAACGCGAGCCGCAAAATCCGTGAAATCATGAACGCGCGCTATCTGGAAGAGCATTATTCCAAAGACGTTATTATGGAATGCTATCTGAATCAGATCGCGCTTGGCCATAATATTAAGGGCGTTCAGGTCGCGGCAAACTATTATTTTAATAAAAAAGTCAATAATCTTACATTGGCTGAATGCGCAACGATCGCCGGCATTACCAAGAATCCGTCCTTGTATTCACCGGACCTTAACGAGGAAGAAAGCTTAAAACGCCGCAATACCGTTCTTTCCGAAATGTACAATCAAGGGTACATCACGAAAGAGGAATATAAGTCCGCGCGCGATGAAGAATTGAAGGTCGTTTGCAAAAAATCCATGCTTGCGGGCGATACGGTCAATTCTTACTTTATCGACGGTCTGATCGACGATATAACAAAACAACTTGCGAAAGAAAACGATTGGGATTCCAAATACGCAAGCCGAATGCTTTATAATGGCGGTTATAAGATCTACGCGACGGTCGATCCCGAAATCCAGTCAAAAATGGAAGCGGTTTACAAAGACCGTAACACCTACGGTTTGGTCGGCAGTAACGGAACAAAAATGCAGTCGGCAATGACCATTGTCGATTACAAAGGCAATGTTCGCGGTATTGTCGGCGGGATCGGAAAGAAAAAAGTAAACCGTTCTTTCAACCGCGCGACTTCCGCGATACGTCAGCCGGGTTCCTCTATTAAACCGTTGTCGGTCTATTCAGCATGTATGGATAATAATGATATTTATTATTCGATGCTGATCCAGGATTTAAGCAAAAACTACGGTGAATGGCGTGTTGCCAACTACGGCAATATGGGCGGTCACGGTGCGAATGTTTCCATTAAATATGCTTTGGAGCAGTCGCTGAATACCGTTCCGGTCAAATTGCTGGATGAAAAACTGGGACTGGAAACCAGTTATGAATTCATGACAAAATCACTTGGATTCACGACCCTGACACCGGGCGGCAACGGAGATCTGAACCTGGCACCTTTGGGCATGGGCGGTACAAACGGCGGTTTGACAACACTTGAATCAGCAGCGGCGTACGCCATTTTCGGCAATCACGGTTTTTATTATGAACCGCATTTCTACACAAAGGTATTAAATTCACACGGTGAGCCGTTGCGAAATGAAAAAGGTGAAGTCATACTGAACCGTGAAAATGCGCGCGGTCATTACGTTATTGCGCCGGATTCCGCCGACGTCATGAATCATTTGTTACAGAACGTCGTGAAAAACGGTACGGCGACCATGATCAAATCATATTTCCCGAAGATGGCCGTATACGGTAAGACCGGTACGACCAACGATGAGTGTGACCTTTGGTTCTGCGGCGGTACACCGTATTATGTGGCATCCTGCTGGTGCGGTTATGACAACACGAACAATCAAAAAGTACGCATACCCGATACCAATATCGCCAAAAAACTCTGGGGAACGATCATGAGCAGTGTTCATTCTGATTTGAGCAATAAACAGTTTGAAGATTGTTCGGACGTTGTGGAGGCATATTACTGTAAATCCTCCGGTCTGATCGCAAGCAGCGGCTGTTCAAAAGAACTCGGTTGGTTCCGTTCCAGTAATGTTCCTGCCAAATGTACCCGCTGCGGCGGTGGTTCTTCGGATGCTTCCGACAGTAAGCCGAATTCAAATGATAAGAAGAACAATTCCTCGCAAAACAATTCAAAGAATTCTTCTAATACCAATAACGGCGGAACTTCATCCGGTACACAATCTACCACCGATAATACACCGTCCACAGTAACACCTTCCGAAACACCGGCAAGTAGCGTGCCGCCTCAAAGCACCGCTCCTGCCGAAAACCCGACTGGTGATAACGGCGGTAACACCCAGCAGCCGACCGATTCTACGACCGGTCAGCCCGCAACAACTCAATAATACTACCGGCGGATGGTATCGTAATTCGGTACCATCCGTTTTTTGTCATAAACTATTCAGAACCTTCATATTCTTGAAACAGAATGATAATTCAGTCTTCGGAGGAATGTTTATGACAAATACAAGCATTTACCATGATATTTCCGCACGAACGGGCGGTGATATCTATATTGGGGTCGTTGGTCCGGTCAGAACGGGAAAATCAACATTTATCAAACGTTTTATGGAGGAACTGGTACTACCGAATATTCCGCAGGAATTTCAGAAAGAGCGCGCCAGCGATGAAATGCCGCAGGCCTCATCCGGTCGCACGATCATGACAACTGAACCGAAATTTGTCCCCGAAAAAGGCGTTCAGATCATGATTGATCCGACTGCCGCCATGAATGTACGGTTGATCGACTGTGTTGGTTATATTGTTCCGAGCGCACTCGGGTATATTGAAAACGATCAGCCGCGAATGGTCATGACGCCGTGGCACAGTGAACCGATCCCGTTTAATATGGCGGCTGAAATCGGTACCGAAAAGGTCATACGTGAGCATTCGACTATCGGATTGGTCATTACCACAGACGGCAGTATCAGTGATATTCCGCGTGAGGAGTACGCCGAAGCCGAAGAACGTGTCATCAGAGAATTGCAGGAATTGAACAAACCGTTTATCGTCCTGTTGAACTGCATTGATCCGGATACCGATGAAGCGCGTAAAACCGCGAATGAAATCGGTGAAAAGTACGGCGTAACCGTTTTGCCGATCAATTGTGTGGATCTGACCGAAGAAGACGTTCGGGCAATACTGGCACAGATTTTGTTTGAATTTCCCGTGCATGAAATTCAAATCCGTTTCCCGCGCTGGGTGAATTCTTTATCTTTGGACCACTGGCTGCGCGCTGATTTGACCGGCGGCATTCACAGCATTGTGCAAGATATTCGGCACATCCGTGATATCCGTCGTTTTGAAAGCGCGTTTTCAGACAGCGAAAACGTTGAAAAGGCACGTATATATTCCATTGATCTGGGGCAGGGAAGTGCCGTTATTGAACTGAAACTTCAACCGACGCTGTTTTTCAAAATTCTTGCCGAAAAAACCGGGTTGGAAATAGCAGATGAACAGGAACTTTTAGAATGTATGACCGATCTGTCGCAGATTAAAAAAGAATATCGGCGCGTCAAAAACGCACTGGATGAAGTCGAAGCAACCGGTTACGGTATCGTCATGCCATCAATTGAAGAATTAACCTTGGATGAGCCGGAAATCATGAAGCAAGGCGGACGCTACGGTGTTCGTTTGCGGGCGTCCGCACCGTCAATACATATGATGCGTGCTGACATCACGACCGAGGTCACACCGATCGTCGGAAGCGAAAAGCAGTCGGAAGACCTGATCTTATATTTGTTGAAACAATTTGAGGATGATCCTGTAAAAATATGGGATTCAAATATTTTCGGAAAATCGCTGCATGAACTGGTCAACGAAGGTTTACACACCAAATTGGCACGAATGCCGGCCGATGCGCGCGGAAGAATTCAGGAAACGATCGAGCGTGTAATTAACGAGGGTTGTAACGGTCTGGTGTGTATAATACTATAATTTTGTTAAAAATATAACAAAGTGAGATTTTAAGATTTTAAATAATGACTATGAATTAAATAATGTATAGCAATCTACCTTGGGTAAGAACGGGAAGATCATAATATCATAATACGGGTATTAGCGGACGTATATGCAAAAATACAATGTATATCACGATTTTGAAACTTTTGACGCTAACTTTACATTTTTACAAAAATATAAAATCCTCTCAGATTTTTTCCGACGATGCAGTATATGTCAGAAAAAAACTGAGAGGATGACTTTTTTCGGAAAATCGCCAAAACGGTGAAAAGTGCAAGTAAAACGACAAATTTTATTAAAAAAATTTATTTGTGACTGATTTAATAAAGAATAATGATACATTATCCGAAGTGAATGAAGATCATACGATAATGTATTGCAGAAAGAAGTTCCGGATTTATATTTGTCTTGCGCACTAAATTAAAGCACATTAAATATATTAATATTTAGCGCAAAATACAATGTTCCACCGAAAATAGCAAAACGACCTGAAAAAGTGGCTTTTCCACTCCCCTTAATTATACAAAACATTGATTTTGTATAATTGGTTATCGTTTAATAAGACCAATTCCCTGTAACCAATGATTCCTATTTTGTATCGCATCGGATTATTCAGTATCATTATTTTCATGTTTTTTACAGATATATTGATAAATCAGCCAACCGATCAGACTAATACACGCAGTCACGATCAGCGCGACGATTGCGACAACATAATTTTTGGCACCGGCGGCAGAGCCGCAATAGGTCGAAGTGATGATTGAAGGAATACGCGCAATACCGGTAATGATCAGCCATGTTCCCCATCGCATATCCGTCAGTCCCACAAAATATGACAAAAGATCTTTTGGCGTTCCCGGTAAGATAAATATCAGATAAGTTAAAACGTTAACTTTCCTTTGGTTTTTCAAGAAATGCAATGAACGGATTTTTTCGATCGGAAAGAATACTTCTACCAAAGTAACACCAACGCTGCGTACCAGCGCAAATACGATGATTCCGCCGAGAAAACATCCGATCAGACACAAAATAGCGCCTTCAATTGCGCCGAATGCGTATCCGGCACCAAGTTCAAGCGGTTCACCCGGAATTATGGCAACGATCACCTGAATGATGACCATACCGACAAAAACAAGTCGGCTGGCTATGCCGCCGTTTTCGACCCACGACCGAAACCGTTCCGGCTGTTCGGCAAATCGGATCATCGGTTTACCGATATAATACCCAATCAAACACCAAAACAACAACAGTATGACCACTGCCAAAGCCGAAAGCAGTTTTTTAGTCGGTAATTGAATATCTTTCAAAGTTTCACTTCCCTATCTCGATAATTTAATTATATAATTTTATAGCCGAAAACACAATATTAAGATTGAAAATTATATGAAAAAGTGTTATAGTATAATAAATATATCTATGAGGTATACTCATGAAACATGAAATATTAATGACAGCACCGCCGGTGATTCGTGACTTTTTGACATACAGCGAAACAATCAAAGGTAAATCGTCACGCTCTGTTGAAGAATATTATTTTGATTTACAGACTTTTTTTCGTTATCTGCTGATGATTCGCGGAAAAACCGAGCCAAATACCCCTTTTGAAAAGATTTCAATCGATTCGGTTGATTTGGAACTGGTCCGTTCGGTCACTATTTCCGATTTGTATGCGTTCATCGTATACTGCAAAAATGAGCGTGACAACAACGCCACCACGCGCGCACGCAAGTCCTCTACCCTGCGGATATTTTTCCGATATCTTTCCGCACAGACACATCTGATTGAAAATAATCCTGCGGAATTGCTGGATTCACCGAAACTGAAACAAAGTTTGCCGCGCCATCTTTCTTTGGAAGAATCAATTAATTTACTGCAATCGGTTGACGGTCCAAACAAAGAACGTGATTATTGCATCCTGACCTTGTTTTTGAATTGCGGACTTCGACTTTCGGAACTCTGCGGATTAAACGTAACGGATATTCATGCGGACGGCAGTATGCGGGTTTTGGGTAAAGGTAATAAAGAACGAATAGTCTACCTGAATGACGCTTGTGTCAGCGCAATACATGATTATTTGACGGTTCGACCGAATGATGCTGTTCGTGCCGAAGACCGCAACGCCATGTTTATCAGTCGTAATCACCGCCGGTTAAGTAATAAAACCGTTCAGCATATCGTCATGACAAATCTTGAAAAAGCCGGTTTAGGCGGTCAGGGATTGTCAACACATAAACTGCGCCATACGGCTGCAACGCTGATGTATCAACACGGGAATGTTGATATCCGCGTACTGAAAGAAATACTCGGTCACGCCAATTTAGGCACGACACAAATTTATACCCACGTTTCGGACGAGCAGTCCCGTCGGGCCATCGATTCAAACCCGCTGGCATCCGTAAAATCGACCGAAAAGAAAAACGATTCAAAGGAGTAATGATATGATCTGGCACAGTGCTGAATCTTCTGATGTTTTGAAGGAACTTGACGTCAACCCGGAAAACGGTCTTTCCAACGGTGTCGCTGATGAACGTTTGAGCCGTTACGGGAAAAACGTTATAACCAATTTAGATAAACCTTCTCTCAAAAAGCATTTATTATCTTTGCTTTTCAATAAACTTTCCATATTGCTTTATGTAATGGCTATTTTATCTTTGATCGTTACATACGTTTATAAAGACACTGATAAAAGCGCCTACTATACCCCGCTTGTGATCATCGGCATGATGATCGTCGGTGCCGTTATCGAAGCGGTTCACCGTTATAACAGTGAAAAAATCATGAATCATCTGCACGCCATCACCAAACCGGAAGCTACGGTAATCCGTGATGGTATAACGCAGACGGTTCCTGCCGCCAATCTGGTCCCCGGTGATATCATTCTTCTGAATGCAGGCGATTACGTCACAGCGGACGCTCGTTTGTTGGAAACTTCGGAATTGCGTTGCAACGAAACGACACTTACCGAAGAAAGCGTACCGATCGAAAAAAACGCAATTACAATTTGTGAAGATATTGCTTCGTTGGAAGAGCGTGTCAATATGGTATTTGCCGGTTCCAGCGTGATCCAGGGCAGCGCCAAAGCAGTTGTAGTAGCGACCGGCCTGAATACAGAACTCGGACACACAGCGATATTAACACAGCAATCCGGCAGTGAAATGCTTCCGGTACAAAAGTTGCTGAATGACGGTTATAAGTTTATCAATATATTGATCGCCGTCTTCTGCATTGTATATTTCGCCCTTGGGATCTGGTTCCATTTTGACGAATCGTTCGCCACTATGACCATTCATACGCTGACAGATGTATTCGCGCTGGCCGTAACGGCTGTTCCTGTCGGCATTCCGGTGATATCATCCGTAATGATCGCTTTGGGCATCGAACGGATCCTGCGCGACAACATTATGATCAAAAAAGCAAGCGCCGCTGAATTACTGGGACGTACGACCGTTATTTGTGTTGATAAAACCGGCATTCTGACGCATAACAGCATGACGCTTTCCACCATTTACGACGGTGAAAAACTGACGGAAATGGACGAACATACGGTGCTTAACGAAAAAGATGGTCTGATTCTAAAATTGGCGACCGCTTGTTCAACGCTGGAATCCGACGCGACCGAAACCGCTATCACCCAATCTTGCATTCAGTACAATTTTATGTCACAAGTCGATATTGAAGGTCTTTTCCCCAGGATCAATACCATTCCGTTTGATGCCGAGCGCAAAACGATGACCACCATCAATCTTTTGAACGGCAAACCGTTCGCCATTTCAAAAGGTGCGCCGGAAATTTTGGTGCCGAAATGTGCTGACTGTGATCATGCAGCAATTCTGAAACAGAACGATCTTTTGGCGGAAAGCGGTCAGCGTATTCTCTGCATCGCCATGCGACCGCTGGACGAAATTCCGGCTTCACCGACAGCTGACGAAGTGGAAAAGGACATGATTTTTGTCGGATTATTGGGCCTTTCCGATCCCCCGCGCAACAGTGCGATCGAAAGCATAAAAGTCTGTGAAAGCGCCGGAATCCGCCTAATCATGATGACGGGCGATAATCCGTCTACCGCGCGTGCCGTAGCACGTCGGATCGGAATTCTGAAAGACGGAACGGAGATGCTTACAGGTGTTCAACTGAATGATATGAGCGATGAAGAGCTGGAAGCCGATTTGGAAAAATATACAGTCTATGCACGCATCAACCCGGTCGATAAGGTGCGGATTATCAAAGCGTGGAAAAAACGGCGCGAACTTGTCACGGCTACCGGTGACAGTGCTTCGGATTTTGAGGCGCTGTCAACAGCCGATATCGGTTGCGCCGTTGGTCAGTACGGAAATGACGTTGCGCAGGGATCCGCCGATATAATTATTACCAACAACAGTTTTTCGTCCATCGTTGACGCTATTAAAGAAAGCCGCGGTCTGTTTGAAAACATCCGTAAATCGGTCTTCTATTTGTTGAGTTGTAATTTTGCCGTTTTGCTGACCTATTTGTTCAGTATGATTCTAAATCACACCTATCCGATGCCTGCCGTCCAGTTATTGTGGCTGAATCTGCTGATCGACTGCGCACCGTTCTTTGCATTCGGATTTGAGAAAGCCGAAGCACACGTTATGCACCGCAAACCGTTGGCACTGTCCGGTCACATATTCGACCGCTATTCCTGCGTTTCCGGCGCTTTACAGTCATTATTTATCGCTGTCATGTCCATAATTGCCTATACACTTGGCAAAGGCAGCTCTTCCATTTCCTGGACAATGGCGTTTACCGTTTTGGGACTTTCGCAAATACTGCACGTGTATGACTTGAAAACGTCCAAATCGATATTCGCGCATCCGAAACAATTATTTACCACCAACCGTAATATGAATATTTCGGTCGGCGTTGCGCTGTTTATTGTATTATTTTTGATATTTACACCGTTTGGCGCTTTCTTCCAACTGACACTGATCCCGTTCAACAAGTTTTTGATCTGCCTCGGTCTCAGTTTTGCGATTATCCCTTTCAGCGAAATACTGAAACTGATTATAAAGAAAATCAGAAAATATTAAATGAAAAAAGCGATTGCGAAATACCGCAATCGCTTTTTTCATTTAATCAAATCAATGGCTTCACGCAGGTTGCGGACGCCGATCAACTGAATATTTATGTTTTTATCATTTAACTGACGAAGACAACTCTTCGGCAAAATGCAGGTCGTGAATCCCAACCGTTCTGCTTCATTGATACGTGCCTGCACACGCGGAACACTTCGGATCTCGCCGGAAAGTCCAACTTCGCCGAACGCGATCCAATGCTCGTCGATCGGAATATCACGCAAACCGGAAACCAAAGACATACACACGGCAAGATCGGCCGCCGGCTCGTCCAGACGCATTCCGCCGACAATATTCAGATAGGTGTCAAGATTGGAAAAATATAGCCCGATGCGCTTTTCTAAAACCGCCAGCAAAAGATTCAGCCGATTGTAATCAAATCCGGTTGACATCCGGCGCGGATTCCCGAATCCGGTCGTGGTCACCAGGCCCTGCACTTCGGACAGGATTGGCCTGGTTCCTTCAATCACGCAGGTAATACAGCCGCCGGAAACATTACTGATCCGACCGGACAGCAGCATGGCGGATGGATTTTCAACCTCGTTCAGACCGTGCTCGCTCATTTCAAACACGCCGATTTCATTGGTCGAGCCAAAGCGATTTTTAATAGAGCGCAAAATTCGGTAGGATTGATTGCGTTCTCCTTCAAAATACAGTACCGTGTCTACAATATGTTCCATTACCTTAGGCCCGGCAATATCACCGCCTTTATTGACGTGACCGACGATAAAAGTCGGTATTTCCAGTTCTTTTGCGGTGTGCAGCAGCAGATTCGTACTTTCCCGTACCTGAACGATACTACCGGCCGACGAAGATAATTCACCGATTTGCATGGTCTGGATCGAGTCGATCATGACCAGTTCCGGTTTTGTGATGCGGATATATTCACAGATCGCCTGCGTGTCGGTTTCGGACATGACGGTAATGGAGTCACCGCTGACACCGATTCGGTTGGCACGCAATTTGATTTGTACCGCGGATTCCTCGCCCGACACATACAGAATATTTAGTTGATTTTGCAGAGATCGGCAGATCTGCAGCAGAATGGTCGATTTTCCGATGCCGGGGTCACCCGACAGCAGCACGACCGACCCTTTAACGATTCCGCCGCCTAAAACACGATCCAATTCACGAATACCGGTCCCAAAACGGCATTCATCGTCAACGGCGATCTCCCCTAACGGTTTTGCCGTTGCCGAGCGAACGTTGCGTGTGGCACTGACAGCCGCTTTCGACGGAACGGACAGTTCTTCATTCATGGTATTCCATGCCCCGCATCCGGCACACTGCCCTGTCCATTTCATGCTTTCATAGCCGCATTCACTGCAAACATACACCGTTTTTGTTTTTCCTGCCATTTTCAGCACATCCCATACGTATTTTAACAAATTTATTATATCATAACAGCGTTGAATTTCAAGTATTGCCGGAATTCTTTGAAGAAAAATCAAGAATTCCGGAGACAATGGAAAAAGCCATCTTCGCCTGATAGTTTCGATCTTTTAACAATTCAAGTTCACGGTGATTGCTTAAAAAACCGCATTCAACGATCACCGCCGGAACAGTCGCTTTCATAAGCAGATACGCGCTTTTTCCGCCTGACTTGACTTTACGGTTGTTTTCCGGCTGTAATTGCCGGCGGATCGTCGCTTGGATACAATCCGCCAATACCGGAGCGGATTCGATATTCGGTGTATAAAAGATCTGGGCACCCGCCGCGGCAGAGGTCGTATACTTATTTAAGTGTATACTAACATAAACGGAGTCCGGATTTTGACTCATCAACAATAAACGGTTTTCAAGGTCACTTTTCTTTCTGCCGGAAATCGTACCGGTCACACTTTCTGTACCCGTATCTTCGTTTCGTGTCATAGTAACGCGATAACCGTAAAATTTCAGTAGTTTCTCAACAAAAAATGCAATATCGAGATTGATGTCCTTTTCCAGAGTACCGTCTTCGGAAACGGCACCACCGTCAAATCCGCCGTGACCGGGATCAATAATGATCGTCGGTGATGATTCGAGAACGGCAGTCGATACGACGGGTTTCGGCCGTTCATCGCCGAACAGCGTTGATACCCAGAACACCGTCACCGCCAGTATAACTATCCCGGATCTTTTCAGTATATATTTCCAGTTCCACTCCAAAATCACCAAAATCCCCCCACGATTCATTTTATTCATCGCAGGTCACTCATATACTGAAAATGTATCGAGCGGTTACAGAGGAAAATTTATTAATATCACTTGACGTTTTTTTACTTTGTAACCGCCTAAAATAGGTCATAGCACAAATTCTTGACAAAATTCGACGGTTTTTGTATAATAAAAAGTACCGAAAATCATTTTGATTTTCGGTACTTTGGAGCTGAAGATGGGACTCGAACCCACGATCTGCTGATTACGAATCAGCTGCTCTACCAACTGAGCCACTTCAGCGAGGACTTATTGATTATACCAATTATAACTCGTTAAGTCAAGCATTATTTTGAAAAAATGAGGTCAAATTATGAAATCGCAAATCGGCGAACAAATCAAACAATATCGAATCAAAGCCGGTCTGACACAAAACGAGGTCAGTGAAGCGCTCGGTATTCACCGCAGTACCTATGCAAGACAGGAAGCGCAGGGAAAAATCAGTCCGGATCTTGCGCCCAAATTAGCGGCACTTTTCCATGTTTCCCCGGTTCAGATTCTGTATGGTGAGCAGGAAACGGATATGCCGATGGAAACCTATCTGCACGGTAATTCTCCGCGTTCCTTTGAACCGATTACGCTGAATTCAAGCGGTCCGCAGTTTTTAACTTCAAAGCCGCTTGTACTGACAAATAACGAACGGAATTATATTCGCATTTTCCGTAAACTGAATAGGCAGCAATTAAAGAAACTGGAACAGTTTTTAATGGATTTGCAAAATGAGAACTGAAAAACACCGACCGGAATCCCGGTCGGTGTTTTTACGGTAAGGTGATCGCGCGGTGGAGAGCAAACGAATAAATTATTCTTTCCCTTACCGGTTTTTCGAATATTTTATTGCAGGCACTGCTGTAAATATTCAACTGCTCCGAATAGGTTTCGATCAGTTCTTCGGGCGTATTCACACGGTCGGTCTTGAAATCAATCACGATCGGAAAACCGTTTTCAATAATGCAAAGGTCCACGGCGCCCTGAACAACGATCTTTTCGTCCTTCAACTCCGCCGGCAGCGACGGATCGATCCGTTCTGCGGGTAATTCAGTTAAAAATCGCATTTCACGATGTACCGAATCCGCTTTTAGTATACGGGCATATAAAGAACTTTCAAAGAATTTTTTAACAGCAGTTCGGTCAATTGCTTTTGCTTCGCTTTCCGTAATATAAGCCCATTCGACCAGACGTTCCAGTTCTGCATCCACGTCGGGATGTTCCGTAAAACGCATAAACTGCATGACATGGTGAGTCGCTGTACCGCGTCTTGCGGCGCTGATCCCGCTTTCCAACATAAACGACGGTTTTGCCGAAAACTCGAAGCGCTCGCGTTCAGCATGGTTGGCCAGTAACGATACGGTGCTTTTTGCCTCAATCTCGCGCAACGGGCCGTATGGATAAACATATGACAGATTACTTTTCAACTGCTTTATAAGTGCCGGATCCGGCGGAGCGGCGATCGGTGCGGATGTGTCATTCTCCTCATAAGTATTTTCCACAATATCCGCATCAGATATATCAACGGTCAAACGGCTTTCGGTCGGAAGTGTCGGCAGACGGAAATCAAGTCCGTCACGCAGATTTACGGCGTCCGGATGCTGTAAAACGGCCATTAGAATCCAGTCCCGCATTGAGGATGCGGCGGCAAAGAAACGGTGATCCACCCTGCCCTGATTGAGTAAAAGATTACACGCACAATTGCAGACGTTTTTGTACAAATCACCGAACGGCATCACCAAAGCAAGACGTTCTTCGGCACGTGTCATCGCAACGTACAAAACGCGAAGTTCTTCTTCGGAACGTTGTTGTCTGTTTTTGCGTTCCAGCAAATCAAAAGCCACAGTTTTAATACGTTTTGATGCGCTTTCTTCAAAATATTTGAAACCGATACCGATCTCATCATCATACAGCATATTATGGCGTGTATCCTTGTTAAAGAAAGAATCGTTCAAATGTGCCAAAATGCATATCGGAAACTGTAAACCTTTGGATTTGTGCATACTGGTGATCCGGACAACATCCGAACCGCCGCCGATTTTCGCGGCGGAAAGCGTTCCTTGGGGCAGTTTTTCAATGTAGTTCAGAAAACCGTCGATCCCGCCGGATGAACGTTCATGATAGGTCGAAGCGTAGGTGATTAATAACTGCAAATTCAGTCGGCGGCTATTACCGTTGCTCATCGCGGAAACAATATTCAGATAATCAGTAATCAGTAATAACCTGATCAAGAATTTCGGCAGGGACAATACAGCGGATTCCCGTCGGAATTCATCAAGTTTTGTCAGAAAGTCCGCTGCGTGTTCGTTCCCGTTTTCGGCTGAAAAAGCGATCGCGGAAATCAGCGAAGCGTTTTTGCAGGCCGCACGGCATTCCGCCAATTCATCAGCGGAAAAACCGAATATTGGCGACAAAAGAACTGTCAGCAGTTCAATGTCGTTATCCGGATTATCGATGATCCTCAACAATGATAAAACGGTAGTAACTTCGACAGTTGACAAATACGCATCGGGACTGTGTTCAACCGGTATGCCGTGACGGCGTAATTCTTCCGTCAGAAGAAAATCATTTCCGCTGACAGAACGCAACAGGATCACAAAATCCGAGAACTTTGCCTGACGAAGACCGTTTCCGTCTTTCAAAAACGGTTTTTCATTCATAACACTGTGAATATAATCCGCAATGCGCTTGCCTTCCGCGGCAATAATGTCTGCGTTATTTTTCGGCGCGTCATTCAAAAACAAAAGTTCAGTTGCAGGCGCATCATTCGGCGGAAATTCAGCACCGTAAACCAATTCTTCATCCTGATCATATTGCAGTTTTCCGGTCTGTTCCGTCATGATCTGACGGAAAAAGAAATTTACAAAATCACAGATTCTACGGCGACTTCGGAAATTTTTAGTAAGATAAATCTTTTTCAGTGAATTATCATCAGCGATTTCGACATTGACTGCTTTATTTTTTCGCTCAAGAAAAATTTCCGGATTTGATCCGCGGAACGCATAGATACTTTGCTTGATATCACCGACGACAAACAGGTGCTTTTCCTGATCGGAAAGAATACGGAACAGCATATCCTGCAAATCGTTAACATCCTGATATTCATCAACCAATACCGCGTCATACCGATCAAAAAACACTTGGGTGATCGGTAACAATTCAATTCCCTTTTCACCGGGACGGCACAGCATATTCAGTGCCATCTGTTCTGTGTTGTAAAAAGTAAACAGATTTTCTTCACACTGCATTTTGAAAGTGCGATCGGCAAAATCACGCGCAAATTCAACCAAACAAGCGATCGGACGGCTCAACCGTTTGATTTGGCGTTCAATATCTTCTGCACTTAATTCAAAAGTGGTTTCAAGTGTTGAAAAAGCATCTTTGACCGCTGTGATCGGTTCTTTGAAAACATTATAAATAGCATTGGTCGATCCGGTAAACCCGGGAAGTCTGATGTTCGGTTTCAGCAGCAATAAATCACGCATACCGTTCCAATCACGTTTTTCAGCGGCTTCACGCAATGAAAACAGTACGTCGGCAAGCATTGTCAAAATATCATTGTACTTTTCGCCGTTTTCAATATTTTCGACTTGATCCAATGCAGCTGAAATACTTTTTTGCAGATCGTTGATCAGCGTATGGGCGCAGTCGAACGCCAAAGAACACCACGGATGATCGCGGTCAAACGGTATGGAATACGGATAATTCAACCGTTCCAGATAACGGTCCGGGAACGGGATCTGACGGCTGTATGTAAACAGTTCCATAACCCGTTTGCGGAAATCGTCAAATCCGTATTCACATCCGACAATGTCAAGCAGATCACGGAAATCGGGATCGTTTTCCGAAAGGCGTTCATTCAATAATTGATCAAATACTGCCTGATAAATCGGCAGTAAGGCGTTTTCATCCTCAATTTTGAAAGTCGGGCTGACATTCGCAATCTCAAAATTCTCACGGATCAGATCAATACAAAAAGAATCGATCGTGCAGATTTTTGCCGAGGAAATCAAATGTTTCTGGTACATCAGCGCATTATGATTTTCGGTATTCTTTGCGCATTCTTCCTCCAATCGTTTTTCGATCCTTGTACGCATTTCCGTTGCGGCGGCATTTGTAAAAGTAACGACCAGCAACCGGTCAGCGGAAATCGGATGATCCGGATCGGAAAGTAATGAAAATACGCGTTCGGTCAGAACAGCCGTCTTACCTGAACCGGCGGCCGCGCTGACAATAACGTTTCCTTTTGCGTGAATGGCTTTTTCCTGAGCTTTTGTCCACTCATTCCCCATTGTCTGAATCCTCCTTCCGCACGATTTCCTCAATAACCTGAGCGTTCGTATAATCTTCGGCGTGTTTATGCGGACGGTCGCCGATATTGCAAACAGCCACAAAATCGCAATAATCGCAAGCTTTTGTCTTTAACCCGTCAACGGGATCGACCGCAATATCACCGGACAGAATTCCGTTTCCCATATCCTGCATAATTTGTTCGATATAATCGAAAATAACATCAAAATCCTCTTCACCGACAAAATGCGATGCCGAATTAGCATACAATTCACCGTCTTTTTTCAATTTATACTCTGGAATAAATTGACCGGCGTTATCTTTTTCCATGGCGTGTATCAGTTCCTGATCGTCACACATCAATCCGTCCATCGGCAAGGTGAGATTTTCATACTTCCGTTTCGCCGGCAGATAGAAAATGCCGGCACTGCGGCTATCTGTGTAATCCGTATGTCTTGTAATTGCATACAGATACAGAAGCATCTGCAAATTATGGCCTACCAGTACGTCCGGTAATTTGAATTCTTTTCCACCGGTTTTATAATCGACAATACGCACATAACCGTTCCATGTATCGACGCGATCAATCGATCCACGCAACAGAATCTGCCCTTTATCATACGGAATGCGAATGGGTTCTCTGCCTTCAAGACCGAATTTCAGTTCACAGGCGGACGGTTTGAAATCAGACTGTGCAAATTCATTACGCAGTTGTATGACCACTTCCTTGGAACAACGCGTCATATTATCGACCATAACCTGAATGTGCGGCGGGCAGGCATTGGAAAATCCCGGTATTTTTCCTAGATATTCACGCACGCAATCGTCCACGGTCCGGTACACGGTTTCATCGTCGATAAAACCGATTTGATCGCCGTGGATCTCAACAACACGCTGTAAAATATAATGGATCATGGTACCGCGCTGCATTTGGTCAAAAACAGCCGGCTGTAATTTTTGAGCGCGTAAACCGTAACGGCAGAAATAGCGGAATTTACAACTGTGATAGACATCAATTGATGACGGTGAAATCCGCATATTGGTTCCGTACAGTTTTTCGGCTGTCCTGGGCGATATGGAAAAGACTTTTTGTTCGGCGGCATTTTTGATTTTTTCGGCACGCAGGGCATAATTGTCATCCCCAATCGCGTCAAAAATTGCCGAAGCACTGTAGGGATCAGTCTCAAAACAACCGCAGGCAGCTGAAAATGCCGTATCAGCCGTTTCCGGCAAACAATCCGCATCCAATTCTGTCTGTGGTTCAAAAACGTATTTACAGTTAATTTTTGAACGTATCAGTTCAAAAAACGCGGACGGTTCCATTTCTTCCTGTTCAGCATTTCGTTTTGCATAAGAGAGATATAAGCGATCGGTCGCACAACAGAGATTTGAATACACGAGATAATTTTCATCGATCGAGTCGGATACCGTTTTGTCGGTAATATTCAGTCCCAGATCGATCATATCGGAGCGTTCGGTTATGCCGAACAAACCGCTGACCGAAGTGTTCTGCGGAAATACCCCTTGGTTGCAGCCGAGAATGAAAGCGATTTTCGGTCTGGAAGGACGGATTCGGTCTGCCGCACCGAACGATACCTCGTCCAATGTCTGCGGAGCGATACCGACTGTTGTTGCCGTAACCGCTGTATTCAGCGCTTTGCAGTATTCGTCTGTATCAGGTGTGTCCTGACCGAAACACTCGGCAAGATCGTCTAAAATATTGACAACCTGATCAAAGGACTGGCGCAGTGCGTCCGCGTTGGCATACTGACCTTTTTCATCAAAGAAACAGCGCAATTTCGCAAAAGACACGGCCGCGTGAACATCGTCAAACAACTGCATAACGGCAGTTCCGCGTTGAGCGGCGGTACCGCTGAAAGAACTGCGGAATTGATTTAACGGCAGGATAACTCGCGTACGTAATTCGTTAATAGCATTCAGTTTTTCAATATCAACGGGGCTATTTTCAGCTTGCAGACCTTTGGGATTCATATCCCATTCTTTCAGCCAGTCTTTACCATCAATATTCCAAAGTCGGCAATAGTTTTCTAAAAGTGACAGTTCTTCTGTTGTGAAAATGCCGATGCCGGATTTACTGAAACGGAAAACTGATTCGGTTGTAAAACGTTTAATGGTACCGATCACCGAAAGCATTGCGACAGCGGGTGGGAAATCCGATAACGGCATCCGCCGGTCGATAAAACAGCTGATATCGTTTTTTTCGCAGGCAATAGCAACCGCCTCTTCGTAAGGAACGGTGTTACGGGCAATTATAACAAAGTCACGATAGCGGTATCCTTCTTCACGCACCAGGCGGCGGATCGTACGCGCAGCGTAATCCGCCTCATCAAAGACCGTTTCAGCACAACAGACCGTAACATGATTTCCGTCAGCAACGATTTCCTGAGCAGAGTCCGATAAAATCTGTTCAACAGCTTTAAGGTCGTCCGGAATTTTCAAAAAATCTTTGACCGTTTTTTCTTCCGTAACAGAAACATGATGCGATGCGGCAATACTTTTCAGACGCCGGGCGGTCTTACGTACGTTTTCAAAAATATCATACGGTTTCTTAATATCCGGGTCAAGCGTCAATGCGATATGTACTTCATCGGCCTGGGTAATAATTCTTTCCATAATGCGGAATTGCTGTCCCGTAAAACCTTTAAAAGAGTCGATCAGAACGATTTTATCTTCAAAATACTTACAGCTTTCAAGTTTATCATAAACCTTTTCCAATCGATCAGAAGGATCGATAAAATACTGCTCGATCAAACTGTTGTAATATTCGTAGATCAGTGCGGTATCATTCAGCTTCGCCGCAAGACGCGGACGGTCGGAAGACACCGCGGCGTTTCGCAGGATTTCCGGGGTAATGCCCTCGGTTTTGAATTCTTCGATACTGTCCAAAAGAATTTCACAAAATCCGGGCAGCCTTGCCTGACGACCCCAGATTTTCAAATCACCGGCGGTATGCTGTAAAGCACGGTTCAATAAAATATGTTTACCGGCTTCTGTCAGCATTTTATCACAACCGCCGCCAACCAGACGCTCAACTTCATCGCAAATGCGGGTAAAGCTCAACACCGTTACGTCAGCAGCGACGTGGTCGCCAAATTGATGCAGAATGGATTTTTCCGTGTCGAAAGAAAATTGCTCGGGTACGAGAATAATAACCTTTCTGCCGGATTCAATGGATTTCTTCATTGTTTCCATCAAGGTATATGTCTTGCCGGAAGCGGATCTTCCGTAAATAAAATGCAGCACAAAATCACATCCCTTAATTTCTAATTTCTAATTTAGATTATATACCTTTTTATGTCCAAAATAAAGGACAATTCGAAAAAAATTATTACCCCTTTGCACGGACAAAGGGGTAATAATAGAAAAAAGCACGGCAAAGCCGTGCTTAAAAACTTACTTCAAATAAATGGTTAAAATATTAGCCAGCAAAGCCAATGCAAAGAAAGCGATGGCAATATACTTGGTGAAACGAGCCAACTTTGCGTCCCAAGTACGTGCCTTTGTTTTGGAAAGGAACGTGTCAGCACCGCCGGAAATCGCACCGTTGATACCGGAACGATGACCCTGCTGCAACAAAATGACAGCGATGATGAACAACGAAACCAAAATAACAAATGCACCTAAAAGATAATGATACCACTGCATAAACGAAACCTCCGATTTAATAAAGGCGTACAAAAACAACGCCTAAAATTCATAAGCTAAATTATAATATCATATAATTTACCATTTTGCAACACTTTTTTTCAAAAACAGAAAATTATTTTTCACAGCAACAACCGCGGAACAGTAAATCAATATCAAGCACACCCTCTTTTCCCTCCTGGACGAAGCCGAGATTCTTTAATAACTGTTCGGGTGCTGTGGTGGCATACCGGGCATCCATGGCGGAACGCTCGGCCGCTACGTGCAATGCCGAACGCAGAATACCGTCGGCAAGAAACGCATCCTCCCGCGGTTCAAGCGTATGAACCAGTATTCCCTTCTGTGACAGATCAAACAGACAATAACCCAAAGATTCATGTCCGTCCGATGCTTCAACTGCCGAAGAAATTTCACAAAACGCTATTCCGTTTTGCTGAAATAGTTCGGCAATACGGTCACGATCTTCGACCGGTATAACAGAAATCATATATTCTCCCCGTTTCTTTTACTTTCGGAAACAGCATTCAGTCGTGTCATTTCCCGTTCGTTCAGCGGCCGCCATTTTCCCTGCGGCAGCATTCCCATTTTAACACCGGCGATCTCAATCCGTTTTAGGCGCAGAACCTTTAACCCGACCGCTTCACACATCCTGCGGATCTGACGGTTCCGTCCCTCACTGATAATAAACGTAAGCACCGTTCTTGTTTCACGGCGTTCGATCACAAATACATCGCACGGCAAGGTTTTCTTTCCGTCCAGAACGATACCGGTACACAGTTTGTCCAGCATTTCATCATCTACCGCTCCGTCGACCGTCACCCGATAGGTTTTTGTGACATGGCTTGACGGATGGGTCAGATGATTGGCAAACTCGCCGTCATTAGTCAGAAACAAAAGTCCTTCGGAATCCATATCCAGCCGACCGACCGGAAAAACACGGACACCGACGTCTTTTACAAGATCCATTACGCATTTACGGTTGAATTCATCGTTGACTGTGGTAACAAATCCGCGCGGTTTATGCAGCATGATATAAACCTTTTCACGGACGGCAACGACCGCTTTCCCCCGAACCGTGACTTTATCGCGTTTCGGGTCGACCTTATCACCCAGGGACGCGACATGCCCGTTGATTTTAACTTTCCCCGCCGCAATCAGTTCCTCGGCTTTTCTGCGAGATGCGATACCGCACTCCGACAGATGCTTTTGCAGACG
>JAZRWX010000227.1:0-6441 GCA_045599905.1 Acutalibacteraceae bacterium | reverse complement strand
GCCGTTTCCCGGCAGCGCGTAAATTTCGGCGACAGTCGGATTTTCTTTCAGTTTTTAATAATAGCGTGTTCTCTGCCACCCGATCCTACGACTAACAGTTTCATAAAATAAACTCCTTATCAATGGTGGAACAGACGCATTCCGGTAAACGACATGACCATGCCGTACTTGTCGGCGCATTCAATGACCAGATCGTCACGGATGGAACCGCCGGGTTCCGCGATATAGGAAACGCCGCTCTTCTTCGCCCGTTCGATATTATCACCAAACGGGAAGAACGCGTCCGATCCGAGCGATACGCCGGTAATGGTATCCAGATAAGCGCGCTGTTCGGCATCGGTAAAGACCGCCGGCTGTTCGGTAAAGTATTTCTGCCAGTTACCGTCGGCGCAGACGTCTTCTTCGTTCTTATTGATATAACCGTCGATGACGTTATCGCGGTCGGGACGTCCCAATTCGGGTTTGAAAGGCAGATTCAGCACCTTGTCATGCTGACGCAGGAACCAGGTATCGGCCTTGGTGCCCGCCAGACGGGTGCAGTGGATTCTGGACTGCTGACCCGCGCCGACACCGATCGCCTGACCGTCAACGGCATAGCAGACCGAGTTGGACTGGGTATATTTCAGGGTGATCAGCGAAATGATCAGGTCACGTACCGCCGACTGCGGCAGTTCCTTATTCGCGGTAACCACGTTGGCAAGCAGTTCCTTATTGATTTCAAAATTGTTTCTGCCCTGTTCAAAGGTGATGCCGAAGACCTGTTTATGTTCAATTTCCGCCGGAACATAATCCGGATCGATCTGAACAATATTGTAGCCGCCTTTGCGTTTGCTTTTCAGGATTTCAAGCGCTTCCGGTTCATAACCGGGGGCGATGATGCCGTCCGACACTTCACGCTTGATCATCAGCGCGGTGGTAACGTCACAGATATCGGAAAGAGCGACCCAGTCGCCGAACGAGCACATACGGTCGGTACCGCGGGCACGGGCATAAGCGCAGGCCAGCGGAGAATCGTCCAGACCTTCGATATCATCCACAAAGCAGGCCTTTTTCAGTTTTTCGGAAAGTTTGATGCCGACCGCAGCAGAGGTCGGGCTGACGTGTTTGAACGATGCCACGGCGGGCAGTCCCAGCGCTTCTTTTAATTCTTTGACCAACTGCCAGGAATTGAAGGCATCCAGGAAATTGATGAATCCGGGTCTGCCGTTCAGGATGGTGATGGGCAGATCGCTGCCGTTGTGCATAAAGATCTTGGCCGGTTTCTGATTGGGGTTACAACCGTATTTCAGTTCAAATTCTTTCATTTTTCTGACTCCTTATTTATTTTTATTGATAATGATCTCGGTCGGTTTTCCGCCGTCCAGCGGGATCTGACGGACAAACAGCGAAACCTTGTTATCTTCATTCAGATTGGTCCAAACCACGTCTGCCAGTTCTTCGGCGGTATTGGGCAGTGCCACCTGTTCGGGTTCACCCTCGAAAGACGGAATCGGATTGCCGTCGGTCTTATAGGTATGGATAAAATGACCGATGCCGTTGACCGGAGCGTAATCAAAGCAGAAACGGTTGCAGCCGTCTTCGGCGGTACCGTTGGCGCTTTTCAGAATGGACAGTTTATAAGAAAAGGCATTGCGTTTGAAGCAATAATAAAGAATACCCGAAATGCGGGGGGTAAAGTTGGGCACGTCGGGTTCAAATTCACGGGTGTTCAGCGCACGTTCAAACGCAAACGCATCTTCGCCGTCCGCCTTGATCTGATCGTAGATCGTATTGGTCTGATCTCCGTTGGTGATGATATCGATCGCGGGAAGCTGTAAGTACGGATTGTAAATAATCAGACTGGGATCGGAAAGTTTGCTTTCGTCAAATGCCTTGGTCCGCATACCGCCGTCAAAACTTTCAAAGACGCGGTTGCGGCTGTTTTCGCTGCGCCCCATGATAAAGTAAGCGAACAGCGCACTTTTGCCGTCTGCCGATTTGCCGATGACGATGCCGCGTCCGGGATAGGTGTTGTTTGCCAGTAACTGTGCCAGATCATACTTTGCCATAATAATCAACCTTTCATCATTTCATTGCATACTTTTTCAGCGGCGGCGGGCAGGATCTTCCATTCCGCCAGACGCATAACGCGTTTTTGTAACGTTTCGGGGGTATCGTTGTCACGGATACTGACGGCCTTTTGCAGAATGATCTCGCCGCCGTCGGGGATCTCGTTCACAAAATGCACCGTCGCGCCCGTGACCTTGACGCCTTTTGCCAGCGCGGCTTCGTGAACACGCAGTCCGTAAAAGCCCTCGCCGCAAAACGACGGGATCAAAGACGGATGCACGTTGATGATCCTGCGCTCGAAATGCGAAGTGAACTTTTCACTTAAAATCGACATGAATCCGGCAAGAATGATCAGATCGGTTCCTGCCTTATCCAGTGCGGCAATCAGCGCGTCTTCAAACGCGGCACTGTCACCGCCAAACTGTTTTTTCGTAATGACACCGGTTTTGATGCCGGCGTTTTCGGCACGTTTCAGCGCAAAAGCGCCGGGATTATTCGACAGCACCAGTTTGATTTTTCCGCTGTGGATGATCCCGCTGTTCTGCGCGTCAATCAATGCCTGCAAATTGGTACCGCCGCCCGAAACCAGAACGGCGATATTGGCTGTTTTACGCATTTTCTTTTCCCTTCCCGATCAGATCGATCACCGGCAGCAGCATTCCGCCGATGCTGTTGCCGACCACCACGGTCAGGATGAACAGCAGCGCGCGCGGCGTGAAACACGCCGCCGTGGCGAAATAGAACATATCGGCAATGGAATGTTCAAATCCCGAAAGGATGAACACGGGGATGCAGAAAAGAATTCCGATCACTTTCTGGTTTTCACGGAAGATCACCACGGCAAGATAAATCAGGACGCCGCAGAAAATACCGCGGATCAGCGTAGAGCCGATCGACTGTTCCAGTTTCGCCGCGCAAACGGTTTCGGCTTTTTCACCGATCGCCGACTGGGAGAAACGGATCGCCAGACCGCAGACGGCGGTGGCGATGGTATTGCCCAACAGGCCGAGCAACAGCGTACCCCATGCGTCCCTGTCGTGTTTTTCGGGCATAAAGCAGATCTTACCGGTATACAGGGAATAACCCCGGATGCAGATGCACAGCAGCGCGACCGCAAACAGGACCGCCCCGACGGCTTTATTCTCCGAAGCGAGAAACACGCTGCCGCCGAGCGCGATACAGATCCCGGCGGAAATGCCGGATAACGTTTTCTTTAACATATCGTTATTTTCTCCTCCGACTGTTCGATTTTTCCGATCACATACGGTTCTTCACCGTTTTCTTTCAAGATCTTCAACGCCGCGTCGGCATCTTCCGGAGCAACGACGATACTCATGCCGACACCCATATTAAAGGTGTTGAACATATCCCGTTCGGAAATGTTGCCGGTTTTGGCAATGAGTTTGAAGATCGGCAAAACTTTGACCGCCGACTTTTCGATGACCGCGCCCAGACCGTCCGGAATGCTGCGCGGGATATTTTCATAAAAACCGCCGCCGGTGATATGAGAAATGCCCTTGACGGTGATTTTTTCCAACAATGCCAGCACGGGTTTGACGTAAATCTTCGTCGGCGTCAGCAGGGTTTCACCCAGCGACTTGCCGTCCAGTTCCGGCACCGGCGCTTTCAGATCGGTATTTTCAACGTCAAATACCTTCCGCACCAGCGAAAAACCGTTGGAATGAATACCCGAAGACGGCAGAGCAATGATCACGTCGCCCGGACGCATGGTTTTATTATCAATGATTTTTTCCAGATCGACAATGCCGGTACAATAACCTGCCAGATCGTATTCATCAACCGGATAAAAGCCCGGCATTTCAGCCGTTTCGCCGCCGATCAGCGCCGCACCGGACTGCACGCAGCCCTCGCAGACACCCGACACGATATCGGCAATACGCTCCGGCACGTTTTTGCCGCAGGCGATATAATCCAGGAAAAACAGCGGTTTCGCGCCGCAGCAGATCACGTCGTTCACACACATGGCGACACAGTCGATACCGACCGTATCATGCTTGTCCATCAGAAACGCCAGTTTCAGTTTTGTGCCGACACCGTCGGTCCCGCTGACCAGCGCCGGCTTTTTCATGCCGTCAACGTCCAGCGCGAACAGACCGCCGAATCCGCCGATGCCCGAACAGACACCGGGCGTGACCGTAGCGGCGATGTGTTTTTTCATCAGTTCAACGGCACGGTAGCCGGCCGTGATATCCACACCGGCTTCGGCATAAGCTTTGGAAGCAGAATTTTCGATCATAACTTACTCCTTTCCGTTCCAGCAATAGGTGCAAAGTTTACATTCATCCAGCCCGATCGCTTTTTTCAGTCCGTCGATGGTCTGGAATTCCAGCGATGCCAGATGCAGTTCCTTGCAGATCATTTCACGCATTTTATGATTCCGTTCGGTCGTGCGGTCGCTGTATTCCGCCAGATGGCGAAGACCTTCCTCACCCTCCAACTCAACGATGACCTTTCGGGTCAGCAGTTCCATATCCCCGGTCGAACGGGAAAAATTCAGGTACTTACAGCCGAACAGGATCGGCGGGCACGCCGAGCGCATATGCACCTCTTTCGCGCCGCTTTCATACAAAAATTCCACCGTTTCACGCAGCTGCGTTCCGCGGACGATCGAATCGTCCACAAACAGCAGTTTTTTGCCATTGATCAGTTCGCTGACCGGGATCTGTTTCATTTTGGCGATCCGGTTGCGTTCCCGCTGGCTGGACGGGGTGAAACTGCGGGGCCAGGTCGGGGTGTATTTAATGAACGGACGCGCAAAGGAAATGTGACTTTGATTCGCGTAACCGATCGCGTGCGGCGTACCGGAATCGGGCACACCGGCAACAAAATCGACCTGCGGCAGACAGCCGTTTTCAATATCGTTCTGTGCCATGATCATGCCGTTGCGGTAACGCATGGCTTCGACCGAAATATTCTCGTATACCGAAGACGGAAATCCGAAATAAGACCAAAGGAACGAACAGATCTTCATTTCTTTCCGTCCCTCGACCAGCGTTTTCCAGCCGTCCGCCGAAAGCTCGACGATTTCGGCAGGTTTTACGTCATATTCGGTTTCGTAACCGAGTTTTTCGAAAGCAAAATTTTCAAAAGAAACGCAGTAACCGTCTTCCCCTTTTCCGATATGGACCGGCAGACGGCCCGCAAGATCCCTTGCCACGACGATATGCCCGTCCTGCGTCAGAACCAGGATCAGCGCGGTGCCCTCGATCTTTTCCTGGGCACAGCGGATGCCGTCCACCAGGTTTTCCTTTGTGTTGATGAAAGCGGCGACCAGTTCGGTCGAGTTGATCCCCCCGCCGCTGATGGCGTTCAGTTGTCCGCCCACCGTCCTGAAATATTCCTGCACCAGGGCTTCTTCATTGGCGATCACGCCGACCATGGCGATCGCGTACATACCGAAAGAGGAACGAACCAGAAGCGGCTGCGGATCGGTATCGTTGATACAACCGATGGCGGCACTTCCGGACATACGTTCCAAAATCCCTTCAAATTGCGTCCGGAACGGAGAATTTGAAATATTATGTATTTTCCTTTGCAGACCGCGGTCCTGCGAAAAAGCCGCCAGTCCGGCACTTTTTGTTCCGAGATGGGAATGATAATCCGTACCGAAAAATACATCCGACATGACGTCTTTTTTCCCTACGACGCCAAAAAACCACCCATTCTTCGCTTTCTCCTTTCTGTGATATTCCTTTATGTCAAGCGAAGAAAAGTTCGGAAAGGGTCATCGGATCGATATACTTTCCGTCCTTATAAACACGCATATTGCCCGAAGCGATCTCGTCGATCAGCATAACGTCGCCGTTACTGTCATAACCGAATTCAAACTTGATATCATAAAGCACCAGTCCCTTTCCGGCAAGATCATCGGCAACGATCTTGGTGATGTTCTGAGTCATGACCTTAATATCGTCATACTGCTTTTCGGTCATGATGCCCAGTGCGGCCAGCGCGTCCTTAGTGACCAGCGGATCACCCTTTTCGTCGTTCTTGAAGGTCATTTCAACGTAAGACGGCAGATCGGCGCCTTCGGCAATGTATTCACCGTAGCGGCGGGTAAAACTGCCGACTGCTTTATTGCGGCAGATCACTTCCAGACCGTTTCCGAAAACCTTGGCAGGCAGAACTTCCATGGTCGTATCGGTCAGATCGGCGCTGACGAAATGGGTATTGGTGCCGGCGGCGTTGGTCTTTTCAAAGAAGTAAATCGACATACGCAGATTGACATCACCGACACCGTCGATGGTAAGCCCGACTGAGTTTTCGCCCGGATCAAACACACCGTCTTTACCGGTGCAGTCATCCTTGAATTTCAACAGATAGTTTCCGTTTTCCAGTGCAAATACATCCTTTGTTTTACCTGTGTAGACC
>JAZRWX010000226.1:0-2236 GCA_045599905.1 Acutalibacteraceae bacterium | reverse complement strand
GAACATTTCGTAACAGCAACTATCTGCAACCGTTGTCGGAGCCATTACCGGTGCATTCACCAGTACCTTGCAGTTAAAGAACATACTGTCATAGCAGTGGTTTGCAAGCGTCGTCGCCGGCAGTGCGGGTGCATTCACCAGTGCCCTGCAGCCGTAGAACATTTCGTGATAGCAATAATCTGCAAGCGTTTTAGCAGGCAGTGCGGGCGTATTCTTTAGTGCACTGCAGTTATAGAACATACCGTCATAGCAGTGAGCCTTCAGAGTCGTAGACGGGAGCTTTAGCTCGGAAGCATCCGTGAGCGCCTTCAGATTATAGAAAAATCTGTAAAAAATATACTCCGAGTAGCCTGCAAGGGAGGTAACATTACCCTCATTGTTCAGAAGGGTGGTCAGGTCGCCGCCGATTTTCAGGGTAACTCCACTTCCCGAGCATTTGAGATAGATATTATCCATATCACTTGTTGTAAGAGTTTTGGAAAACTCACTCCTGAAGTAAACAGTATTGCCCGGTGCAAGCGAAAGCTTGGTGGCTTTGGAAGAACTTCCGGCGGACATAGAATTGCCAAAATTCACACCGTCCGTGCTGTAATAAAATGTCGCATTGCCATTGCTGCCGTTTTTAATCCATTGCAGGGTTGCCGTCCCCGTGCCGGTGTTCTTAACGAAGAAATATTCGGGAGTCGTTTTCGCAAACGCCGTCATCGTGCCGAGGGGTATCATACAGGCAATCATGGCAAGTGCCAGTATGATGCTTAAAACTTTCTTTTTCATTGATTAAATCAATCCTTTCTGCCCTTATGGGCTTAAATTTGTTTTTGCTGCGGTTTTCAGTTTGTAATTTATCTGAAAACTAAAAACTAAAAACTAAAAACCGCCATGTACCCCATAAAAGATACATATAAAAGTACATAATCTATTTTACCCCCCCCCCCGCAAAAAAGTCAAGGGTTTTCGGGGAAAAATTTTCCTGAAATTTTAACAAAGATTTTCCGTGATTTTGTAAATAATAAATACAGCGGGACACTCTTACAAAGCATCCCGCCGGACAGCCGAGTGCTGTCAACACATCTGCCGAAAGTTGTCTGCCTCTTTTCAGCAGAAACCCGATATATCATTTGTAAAGAAACGGCGGGAATTTTTCGTGTTCAAACGGTCGGTAACGGTGATTTCGTACCGCTTGAACATATTTTCTTTTGGCGGCAGTAATTCACTGTCGCCGACAGTATAATGGTGGAATGAATTTCCGAGCATCAAAAGCAGATGCGTTTTGCCGTTTGCCTTATAACTCATAACGCCGTCTTTCCCCGATAAAACAAACCTTCGTATCAAATCGGTTTCGTCTATCAGGTCGGGGGGATGTCCGGCATTCAGCCATTCCCCGAAATCCGATTTCCCGTTTTGCCTTTTAAGATAACCGTATGTTTTATTTGTGCCTGACGGTTCACGGTTTTCTTGTTTATTATCCGTTCGCAAAACAAGGATTTTGCCGTTCCCGATATCGACGGCATAGTATCCGCTTCCCATATAACGCACATTTTCTTGGCTTTCATACACCATAACTGTATCTCCTGTCCGTGTTTTGATGACACAATTATAACCTTTCATTTTATGCTTTGTAACTACCATATATGAAAACTTTTCGGGTGCGAAAAACGGCTTATTTTGTCGGTTCGACCAAGAATGATTTTATTCGGCAAAACAAGTCAAAATACGCAGCCGGATTTTCATATATGCAAGTTGATTTTACCTTTCCGATATGTAAAAATTGAGCCGTGGGGACGAACAATCGGAAAGGAGCTGGAAAATCATAATAACGTTTGACCCCTTACGCAAGACGATGAAAATGAAAGGAATTTCTACATACACATTACAGGACAAATACGGTTTTAATCCGGCAGATATCAGCCGATTAAAATATAACCACAATTACACATTAAAAATGGTTGACAGATTATGTGAAATACTGCAATGCCAACCGGGGGATGTAATCAGTTTTGTGCCGGATGGGAACACATCGGATCATTACTGAAAAATATATTTTCATTTACGGAATAATTTGGGAGCCGGTTCCGATTCATAAAACAACGGAACAGAGCTTAAACCAAACGGTGTTTTACCGAAACCGTAAATCTGAAATAAAAATCGGGGTACTGCAACAGCGGTATCCTGATATTTTTTCGTATTGGAATTGCCCCAAAAAAATCAGTTCAAAGTATTGCTTTATTTCCGAAAA